>NZ_JAAKEE010000093.1:0-2052 GCF_011038995.1 Adlercreutzia sp. ZJ242 | reverse complement strand
CGGCGCGCCCGCAGCCGGCGCGCCCGCGGCCGGCGCGCCCGCGGACGGCGAGGACGCTGAGCCCGCCTTTGCCGCCGCGCCCCTCGATGATGCCCCCGCCGCCCCCGCCGAGGCCACCATCCGCCTCGCCATCGAGGGCATGCACTGCGCGAACTGCGCGCAGTCGATCGAGAGCCACTACCGCAAGACCCCGGGCGTGATCAGGTGCGCCGTCAACTTGGCGAACAACACCGGGCAGGTCACGTTCGACCCGAGCGCGGCGAGCGTCGACGACATGCTGCGCGTGTTCGACAGCCTGGCGTTCACCGCCGAGATCATCCCCGACGACGCCCCGCTCGTCGACGAGAAGCGCCGCGCCAAGGAGGCCGCCCGCGCGAAGCACGACCTGCGCGTGTTCGGCGCAAGCGCCGCGCTCACGGTGCTCGTCGTGTGCATCGGCATGCTGCCGGGCGCGCACATGGCCACGGGCGCGGCCCTCGCGGGGCTGTTCGCGGGCGGCGCCGAGCCCACGCACGTGCAGTCCATGTTCGCGGCGAACGTCCTGCTCATGCTGCTCACCATCCCCGTGCAGTTCGGCTGCGGCGCGCGCTTCTACAAGGGCGCGTGGGGGTCGCTCAAGGGGGGCAGCGCCAACATGGACGTGCTCGTGGCGCTCGGCACGTCGATCGCGTTTCTCTTCTCGCTGTGGATCACGTTCCTCCCGGTGGTCACGGGCCAGTGGACGGGGCACGAGGCCCTTCGCATCAACGGCGGCATGCCGTACTTCGAGACGTGCGCCATGCTCATCACGTTCGTGCTTTTGGGCAAGATCCTCGAGGCGCGCGCGAAGGGCGCCACGAACCAGGCCATCGAGTCGCTCATGAGCCTCACGCCGCCTGCGGCGCGCGTGGTGCGCGGCGGCGCGGAGGTGGAGGTGCCGCTCTCGCAGGTGATGGCGGGCGACACCGTGCTCGTGCGCCCCGGCGAGAAGGTGCCGGTCGACGGCGTGGTGCGCGGCGGCGCGTCCGAGGTTGACGAGTCGATGCTCACCGGCGAGGCGCTGCCGGTCGTCAAGCGCGCGGGCGACGTCGTGACGGGCGGCACGACGAACGCCACGGGCGCGCTCGAGGTGCGCGCGCTGCGCGTGGGCGCCGACTCCACGCTCGCGCGCATCGTGCGCGCGGTGGAGGACGCGCAGGGCTCGAAGGCGCCGGTGCAGCGCATGGCCGACAAGATCGCGGCGGTGTTCGTGCCGGCGATCCTGGCCATCGCGGCGCTCACGTTCTGCGCGTGGTTCTTCCTCGTGCCGCCGGAGAATCCGGACGAGCTGCTCCAGCAGGCGCTCCTGCCCGCCATCGCCGTCATCTGCGTGGCGTGCCCGTGCGCGCTGGGGCTCGCCACGCCCACGGCGCTCATGGTAGGCATGGGCAAGGGCGCGCAGCTCGGCGTGCTCATCAAGGACGGCGAGGTGCTCGAGCGCATGTGCAAGCTCGAAGCGGCGGTGTTCGACAAGACGGGCACCGTCACGCAGGGCGCCCCGCAGGTGGTCGCGTGCGACGTGGCTCCCGAGGCGCTGCGGCTGGCCGCCGCGCTCGAGGCGCGCAGCGAGCACCCGCTGGCGCGCGCGGTGGTCGAGTACGCGCAGGCCAGCGGTGCTGTCGGCGCCGGCGCGGCCGGCGAGCTTCCCGCGGTGGAGGCGTTCGAGGCCGTGGTCGGCGAGGGCGTGCGCGGCGTGGTCGAGGGCCACGAGGTGTTCGTGGGATCGCGCGTCGTGGTGGACGGCGTCGACCGGGGCGGCTTTGAGTTCCGCGACGAGTCCAAGCCCGACGCGGCCCAGGCCCTCGCGGAGCTGCAGGGCACCTACGGCATCGCGGCCTACATGGTCACGGGCGACGCCCAGGGCCCGGCCGAGGATGTGGCGGCCCAGGTGGGCATTCCCGCCGACCACGTGTTCTTCGGCGTGAAGCCGCTCGGGAAGGCCGAGCGCGTGCAGGCGGTGCGCGCCGGAGCGAGCACGGGCACGGGCGCCGGAGCGGGCGCGGGCACGGGCACGGGCGCAGGTCGCGCGGCGGG
>NZ_JAAKEE010000092.1:0-2073 GCF_011038995.1 Adlercreutzia sp. ZJ242 | reverse complement strand
CCTCACATCACTATACGATTCTATCTATAAGAGCATACAGTCACGTAGGTTCTCACGATGCTCATTTATTAATGGAAAGGTGTTTAATAATTAGCGGAATAGCGCTCATTTTTTGACGCTAGAAACACCGATGAAGGTCATTGACGGTTTCGTCTCATAATTCACGTTCATAGTGCGAATTCCTTCCTCTTTGCTCGGCGAGAACCCATCGCATTTTTCGATGGCGATTCTTGCTCCATGACGAGCGCCGCGTCGAGTATCCGTTGCTTCGTGTCTCTGGCCACTGCTTTCCTCGCAAATCTGGGTGTACGTACGGTCGCTTTTCATGTATAGTGAACGAGCGGTCACTTTTTGCTCTGCCAACTGTATCAGATTGCGGGCTGGATCGACAGCATGATCGAAGAGAAACCGGAAAAGCATCCCCTTCGCCGGACCTTGCCGGCCTGCTGGCTTTGCAGGTGGGTCAACGGGGGGCTGAGAGCGAACGAAAAGACGAACGGAGCAGGCGCCAGCATGGAACCTTCGAAGCAAGCTGCGCTAACGGCGAACCTCACAGCCGGCGGGCACGCGCTGCCCGCCGATTGGCTCGGACGCGTCGCGCTCATCTGGAGCGGATACGCCGTCTCGATGTTCGCAGGCAACGCCGCCAGCTATGCTGGCATCTGGTACGCGACCGAGACGACGGGCTCTCCTTTGAGCCTCGCGTTCCTCTACGTGCTGGCGTTTCTGCCCATGGGGCTGCTCTCGCCGTTCGGGGGCGTCGTGGCCGACAAGCTCAACCGCAAGGCCATCATCGTGGCCTGTGACACGCTCATGGCGCTGACCAGCCTGGCGCTAGCAGCCTGGACTTTCATCGCCGGCCCGAGCTTCGCCGCGGTCGCGTTGTACTGCGCCGCGTTCGGCTTCGTGTCGGGGTTCCGCACGCCGGCTTACAACGCGACCATGCCCTTGCTCGTGCCCGAACGTCACCTCGTGCGCATCAACAGCATGGACACGCTGCTCGGCAGCATCTCGATGATCGCGGGCCCGGCGCTCGGCATCCTGCTGTACACGAGCCTCGGCCTTCAGTACGTGCTCCTCCTCGGCGGCTTCGGCGCTGCGGCCGCCGGCGTCACGATGCTGCTCGCGGTGATTCCGCGCGACCACGGGACGCATGAGCAGGCGGGGGCGTGGGCGAGCCTCAGGGAAGGCGCAGCCACCCTGGCGGGCCAGCGCGGCTTGCTCGTGCTGACCATCGGCGTGTCGCTCGGCATGCTGGCGTACGGGCCGATCGATTCGCTGATGCCTCTCATGGTGTACGGCCATTTCAAAGGAGACGGGTTTGCGGCGTCGCTCATCGCCGCGGTCATGGGCGTGGGCCTGCTCGTCGGCTCGGTGGTCCTCATGGCCGTGAACCCGCGCAGGAAGCTCGCGCGCGTAATCGTCGTAGCCGCGTTCGTGGTCGGGGCGGGCGCTGTGACGGCGGGCCTCATTCCCGAGGGCGGCTACTGGGCGTTCGTGGCGTGCATCGGCGTGCTGGCCATCGCTTGCGCGTGGTTCAACGCGCCCCTCATGACGCTTCTGCAGAAGAGCATCCCCGACGAGAAGCTCGGCCGCGTGATGGGGCTCTTCACGGCCATGAACGGCCTGGCCATCCCCGCAGGCACGGCGCTCGGAGGCGTTGTCGCCGAAGTCACCGGCACGCCGCTTTTCTTCCAGATCGATGGCGCCTTCATTCTTCTGCTGGCCGCTTCGCTTGCCCTTTCGAAGAGCGTGCGGGAGCTCGATGCCGCTTCTCCCGGTCATCCTGCAGTTGAGCAGACGCCGTAGGCTCGTAGGCGTTCCCCGAGCGCGGAGGGCACCAGTCAGGCTTCGCAGGTGCTTTTCCTTTTCGACAGCTTGCGCAAGCGTCCAAAACGCAATTTCGTATACAAGCTGAGTGTGTGGTTGCTTACGAGCAGACAAGGAGACAATATGACCCGGATCCAGACGCGGAGCTGCCCGAAGCAGCCCGCCCTGCCGCCAGGCACCCAGGGTTCGGGAGATGATAGACTCCCCGATATAGCGCAAGACAGGCGCGGCCCCAGGCGCCGC
>NZ_JAAKEE010000091.1:0-2670 GCF_011038995.1 Adlercreutzia sp. ZJ242 | reverse complement strand
AGCAGATCGAAAACTACTTCATGGGGACGTACCGGGGCCTTGAGGTCGACTACAGCCCCGAGGACGCGCCGCTCCTCACGGGCGGCGCCCTCAAGGGGGCCCTGGCCCTGTGCGCGCGGCCCGAGGTCTTCGTGCTGAACGGCGACACGTACCTCGACGCGGACTTCGCCGCCATGGAGCGCGCCCTCGCGGCGGACCCCGGGGCGCAGTGCGCGATCGCCTCCAAGCGCATGAAGGACTTTGACCGATATGGCACTTTGGACATCGCCGTCGATGGGCGCATCCTGGCCTTCCGCGAGAAGGCGCCCTGCCCCGACGGCCTCATAAACGGCGGGACGTACCTAATCCGCCGCGATGCGCTCGAGGGGGAGCCGGACGTGTTCTCGCTGGAGGACGGCTGGTTCGCCCGCGTCGTTCGTGACGGCGCGCTCGTCGCCGTCGAGGCCGGCGGGGGCTTCGTCGACATCGGGGTGCCCGAGGACTACGAGCGCGCCCAGGGCCTCTTCGCGCCCGGCGGGGGGTGCGCGGGCGAGCCCGCGCCCGCGCGCCTCGCGATGTTCGACCGCGACGGCACGGTCAACGTGGACACGGGGCACCTGCACGCCGTCGAGGAGTGCGAGCTCGTCCCGGAGACGGTCGAGCTCATGCGGCGCTACTCCGAGGACCCCTCCTGGCGGATCGCCGTGGTCACCAACCAGGCGGGCGTCGCCAAGGGGATGTACTCGGTGGCCGACATGCGCGCGCTGCACCGCGCGATGGCAGTGGAGCTGCGTGCGCTGGGCGCGCGCGTGGACGCCTGGTACTTCTGCCCGCACCACCCGGACTTCACGGGGGAGTGCGGGTGCCGCAAGCCCAAGCCCGGCATGCTCGTCCGCGCCATGCGCGACTTCCGCGCCGACCCGGCGCAGTGCGTCATGTACGGCGACTCCGAGAAGGACCGTCTGGCCGCAGACCGGGCAGGGGTTCGATTCGTGAGCGTTTAAGGGTTTTAAACCTGAATCATGGTGACGGAAAAGCGGTTTCGAGCCAAAATGTTGGCAAGGAGCCGCTTTCTTGCCATTAGGCGCGCATCAAGCACAGGGGAGAAGACAAGATGAATTCAAGTGAGATCGAGTTCAACAGCCTATGCAACGCGAGGATCTCCGAGGCGATAAACCAAGCGAATGCGATGGAATTCGAGATCGACGACATCTTGGCAGGTGCGCATTTCAGAAAAAACGGGGAGGCTTTTTCTGAGCAATCCTATCTCGACTACGTCGGAGGTCATCTGCAGGGAAACTCGCTGAGCCGAAAGTGCAATGACCTGCTCGAGCTGTCGGAAGCTGAAGTGCTGATTGAAGCCGCAGGCATGCGTCGCGAAGACGCCGCAAAGACAATGAGCGCATGGCGTGCGTCGAGAAACAGATTCGCCCACGGGCTTCTCGTCATCAACTCGAGTTCCGACAAGGTGCTCTACCACAAGGGCTGTTGCTACGACGTCGGATCCCACGTTGACGAGTTTTTCGATCTCAATGCCAAGGTGTTGGGCATCATGGGAGCTGTCAGCTCCTTGCACACGGAACACTGGGGCAAGCCTGCCCTTCGCGAGGAAGGAGGCGATCCCGATCACCCTGTTGTAGCGAGAGCGGTGAGACCAGCTTCGAGCGATCTCAAAAACGCTGAAGCGTGATTCGGCGTCGACCATTGGGAGGTTTACTGCGATGTTAGGCTCAGATGCGATAAAGAGGGCGTTGGCTCGAGGCGAGGGGGGCGTCCTCAACTCAGTCCGCTATGCTATCGACGAGCGTACTGCCCGGGAATGTGAAACCGCGTTTCAAAAGGGACTTGAAGTCGGCATCGAGAACTCGGTGCGCTCAATGATCGCGATTTCCGCTAAAGATGATGCGATGGTGACAGTGCTTCACGATGTGTGGGGGTTTTCGAGGATCGAGGCCGTGGACAGAATTGTTTGGGTGAAGCGGAAGATTGCCGTGGAGGGACTGGACGAGGTTCTTGCCTCGAAGGGCAAAAGCCCTCGCGAGATTGAGGACTTCCATCGCGCTTATGCGGTTCGCTCAAGACTTACTCATGAGAATGCGCTTTTTGTTCTCTGGAGCGAACCTGACCAGCTTTATCGAAAGCTGGTTGAGATGGGAGAGCCCAGGCGGTAAACCTGCCCTTGTTTTGCGTTCGCGCGTTTTTCCTTCGCGAATCTATCTTCTCGTCAAGCGCGAGGTCGTCTTGGGCGCCTCATAGGTGGTGCCGGTCCCGCGGGAGCTCCCCCGCGTCTGCGGCAGCCTCGCCAGACGGTCCGCCTGCGCAGTGTGCGCAAGCGCGGGCAAGTCTTATAACGTGTGGGATAAATCGTTAAATCCTATGTCTGATCAGGTAAGAGTTGAAGGGCGAGGCAGGCTCGCTTAAGCTCATCTGCCCTGCCGATCTCAAGGGCGCTTCTCAGGCCTTTCCGAAATCCGTGTTGCCGATAACCCAAGAACATTAACTTGATCAGGCGATTTACATGAGAGGTAAGGCGGCAACACCAGATTCAGAAGAAAAGCGACGGGTTTTGACCGCACTATCAGATGCCCTTGGATTCAAGGGCTTTGAAAACAAGCTATGAGACGCAGCTTTACAACTAAGACAGCGACATCATGTGACCTCAAGCACAGGCGGGCTTCTGGGTACAGACAG
>NZ_JAAKEE010000090.1:0-2700 GCF_011038995.1 Adlercreutzia sp. ZJ242 | reverse complement strand
TGTTTCTAGCGTCAAAAAATGAGCGCTATTCCGCTAATTATTAAACACCTTTCCATTAATAAATGAGCATCGTGAGAACCTACGTGACTGTATGCTCTTATAGATAGAATCGTATAGTGATGTGAGGCTCTGTGCCCGCCGCAGCTGGGCGGCGGGCATCGGCAAGTGCGATGGCCTTAAGGCCTGAGCGCTTGACGCAACTGAAGTGATGCAGAATCAGAGCAGAGCGCTGTTTTTCATGCGCATGTCATCAACTGTCTTTACGCGAATGATGTGTGAGCTCGACTTAATGCGCGACATGAACGCCTCCGATATCGGAGTGCGACCCATGATCTTTACCCAGCCGTCGTGCTGGTATTGAGAACAGAGAATCGTCGAGCCGGTGAGCAGGCGCGCGTCTACGAGTTCTAGCAACTCGCCCATATCCTCTGCTGACACCTCATGCAAAAGAAAGTCATCAATGATGACGAGGTGAGTCTTTTTCAGTTGTGCGATAAGTTTTTGATAGCTACCATCAAGTGCGGCGCGGGCGACCAAAAGCTCATCTATGAGTGAGCGCATCTTGTAGTACTTAACCTTGTAGCCCTTACGACAGGCAGCGACACCGAACGAGCAAGACAACCAGGTCTTTCCTGAAGCACTTGCGCCCTCTAACACGACATTTTGTCCTTTGGTTATATAGGAACAGTCAAGTATGCGGACGAGCTGTTCTCGGTTAAGACCACGCCCAGGATCATAATTTATACCTTCGGGACATGCGCTCTTAAAGTACATGCCTGAGCTGTTGATGAGTCGGTTGATCTTATTGGTGGCACGAACGTCGGCCTCATGGTCAACCATCATTGCGAGTCGATCGTCGAAGCAAAGCTCCCGATACGTCACAGGATCGGCTAACTGACGGCCGTAAGCGTCGGCCATTGCTGACAGATGCATATTTTTGAGTTTTTCCATCGTCTGCTCAGGGCTCATGCTATCCCTCCAATCCCATCATCGTTTGCCTCCCCATCTTTACCGTAGTAGCCTTCTGCCCGAAGGATGGCGTAGTCCTCCTTGGCGTCGCGCTGCTCGTCGCGGTCGGGCATGTTGGCTAGGAGCACCTTCACGGTCTTAAGGCTCGGAGTGCGCGTGATCCCGCACGCGCGCTCGCACGCCTCCTCCACCATGCGCCCGCCATGGGTAGAAGCTAAGTTGAGCAGTTTGGCACAAGGGCGATACCCCTCCTCCTCAGCTCGGCCGGCCGAGAGCATGGCGTCGGCCACCTTGCGACCCCACGGACCTATCTCGTCAAGCGCGCGCTGACGGAAGCGCTCCCCTGATTGTTGGAGAAGCTCGGTATGCCACTTGGGCTGATGCGATTCTTGTTTCACATCATCATTGCGCTTGTGTGAACGCGGATGTGTCGCAATGCGCTCGCCGTCGCAAAACACCTCAACTGTTAAGCGGCCAACGCGCACGTCGACGAGCTGGCCTGCGAAGGTGTAGGGTACCGTGTAAGTAGAGGCGTCAACCGAGACGCGATAATCTGGGCTTACGGTGCGGCTTAGCCAACGTCCAGGTTCGAAGTCAGTTGCAGGCAGTGGTGAAAGCATTTGCTTCTCCTTGGCGAGAAACACTTCCTTGCGACTACCGTCAGCACGTTTCTTAAACGGGCGCGAGTTGAGGTCGGTAAGCTTTGAAGCTACCGCATCCTCGAGCTCAGCCATTGAAAAGAAACGCTGATTGCGCAACATAAGCGCAATGCGCTCTCCGATCTTGCCCACGTTGCCTTCCACACTGGGCTTGTGCTTCGGCTTACGAATGCCTGTTGGAACAACCGCCAAACCATAGTGCTCTCCGAACTCGCGGTAGGTTCGGTTGATGACAACTTCGTCGGAGGTATGTGCAGCAACACCGGTACGTAGATTGTCGGGAACTACGATACGCGGCGAACCTCCGAAGAAGTGCAGAGCCGCCACATTGCAACCGATCCAGTCATCCATCGCCACCGACTCGGCCGGCTTGACAAACGTGTACTGAGAATACGGCAGCGTCGCAACAAACAGGTAGACCTCATGCACCTCGCCTGTATACATGTCAACCCACTCCATTGCAGTACCGGCCCAGTCGACCTCCATGCGGTCACCCGGCACATGGGGTATGCGCAACGACAAATCAGATGCATTCTGCCATTCGCGGTGTTTCTGGACGAAGAATGAGTACATGTAAGGCGTCTTGTTGGCCGCCACGCAGTTGGCGGCATATTCCTCCCACGCAATCGCGAGTGTAAGCCCTTTGTGCTTGTCGAGTTGCTCTTGAATGGCGGCGTGGTCGGGTTGGACGTAGTTGGCATCAGGCTTGCGCCCACGTTGCTCGGAGAGCAAACCTCGCAGTTCTTTCTCACTCATACCCTCTACTGTCGGGCCATCGAGTCCTACGAGACGTAGCTTACGTTGCACGTTGCAAACCGTCCCCGACGAACAACCAGCTGCCGCGGCTATCTCGCGTTGTGAATAGCCACCGGAAAACGTGAGACGTACGATCTCCTTATACGATACTTTCGGTTCCATAGAACCTCCCATCTAATAAAAACCCCGCATGGTCGTCTTTGCCATGCAGGGTGATTATGGGAGCGTTCAGCAATAAGCACACTTGTGCTTAAGAATTAGCGTCATCGTGCTCAGTATATTGCGGAACAGTGCTCAGGAATTGGCGTAGGAATCA
>NZ_JAAKEE010000089.1:0-2825 GCF_011038995.1 Adlercreutzia sp. ZJ242 | reverse complement strand
GTAAGCGTAAAAACAACCGCGTTACCAGAAAACTCCAAGAGGCCACCTAGAAGCCTCTTGGAGTTTTCTACGTCATGGGTAGAATCCTCCAGGAGTTTTCCAATTGGCACTCCGGAATCCTCCAAAAGCTTTCCGACTAGCAACCTGGAAAGATCTAAGAGTTTTCTAGGACAGATTCGATAGCCTTTAGATCAACTATCGGCTCGTCGGGCATCTCCGCTGCCTGTTTGGCCTTCGCGGGTGACAGACGGCACTGATCGGGAACATCCTCGGACCACGGCAGGTAGCGGTCGATGCGGCCGGGCTCGCCAAGATGCTCGTCGTTGGGCATCTCGGCGAGCACCCATTCCAGGTAGGCGCGCTGGTTGAGCCCGTTGAGCTTGGCGGTGACCACGATCGAGTATATGGCCGCAGAGGCATCTGCGCCCCTGGGCGTATTGGAGAACAGAAAGTTCTTCCTGCCTATCACGAAGGACTTGACGGCGCGCTCGGCGATGTTGTTGTCCAGGCCGAGCCTGCCGTCCTCGAGCACGTTCATGACGTAGGGCCAGTATTTGATCGCATAGCCAAGCGCCTCGTGCAACGCCATCCTGGGAACAGCCTTATCTAATGCGGCCTCGGCCCACGCCTCGAACGATTCCATGCGCGGCGCGAGCTTCTCCAGCCGGGCCTTCCTGCGGGCCTCTGGATCCATGCCGCCGAGCTTCTTGTCGATGCGGAAGATGCGGTCTATGCGCCGCCTCGCCTCCAAGGCGATCGAGCTCGCGCCCTCGCATGCCGCGTCGCCGCCCGCCGCCTTCACGATCTCGGCGAACTTGCGCCGTACGTGCACCAGGCACGCGGTGTTGACCACGCCCTCAATACCCAGGTCGAAGTAGGGGCCGTAGCCGTCGGTCGTGAGGTAGCCCGACCAGCCCTTCAAAAACGTGCGCGCCACATCGCCCGAGCGGGTCGGGTGGTACTCGAATATGCAGTTCGGCGTCTCGTGCGGCCCGCTTCTGAACAGCCACATGTAGGACTTCCGCGCGGCCGGGCGATCGGGCTCTCTGAGTACCTGCACTTCAGTCTCGTCGGCGTTTATGTACCTGCATTCCAAGAGCTTCTCCCTCATGCGGGCGTGTATGAGGGAGAGCCATCTCTCGTGCACGTTGATCGTCCAGTTCGCCATGTCCTGGCGGCTGATGTCGGCCCCTATGGAGCGGAAGTCCTCCTCCAGCCGGTAGTAGGGCATGGAGTTCGCGTACTTCGCGTTGAGCACGTACGAGAGCATCGACGCCGTGGCGAACGAGCGGGGGATGGGGCTAAGCTCGGGCATCGGGGCGCGCACGATCTGCGATGCGACCTCCTCGCCTTTGGCGTTGGCCTTGCAGCACGGGCCGCACTTGTAGACGTGGCGGCGGTGCTCCTCGACGACCAGGTGCGCCGGCACGAGGCGGATGACCTCGGTGACCTCGACCTTCATCTCGGACATGGGGCTCCCGCATCGCGGGCAAGATGCGCTGTCTATGGTGTGCTCGATGACGACGCGCTCGAGGCCGGCCGTGTCAATGCGACGGCGCCCGCCGCGTCTCCTCGGCTTGTCCGGGGCATCGCCGTCGAGCTCTGGCTCGGCTTCGGTCGGATCTGCCCAGGCCTCCGTATCGTTGAACAAGGAGAGCTGGTCCGGGACGACCTTTTCCGACTTGGAGCCGAAGAAGCGCATGTTCGCGAGCTTCAGCATCTCCACCAGCCGGGCCATCTTGGCCTCGAGGCCTTCTATCTTGGCCGTCATCGCCGAGACTCTCTTCTCAGCTTCCGCACTGAACTGCGCGGCCTCCTCGACCAGCCGCGCGTTATCCCGGGCGAGCGCCTCGTTGTCGCGGGCAAGCGAGGCGAGCTGCGCTCGCAGCATGGCGATCTGCTGTTGCGGTGTTAGAGAATCTGGGGTGTGACGCTTCTTCTGCATGCACATATTATCCCATAAACCAGCAGGTCAGAAGGTGTTCTTAGGTCAGATGACCGCATGCGCGGCAACCGGTTCGGGTGCGCTTGGCTGCTCGAAGTCGATGCCGTCGAGCAGCCAAATGAGCTGCCTGCGCTCTATCTGCAGCGACACCTCGCCGTCCTTGCCGTGCCTCCAGCGAAACCCGCCTTCGGCCAGGCGCACGTAGTACATGCACCACCCGTTTGTCTCGAAGCGCAAGAGCTTCATCTTGTTGCAGTCGCGGCTCACGAAGCAGTAAAGAGCACCATCAGTAGGATCCATACCGAAGTCAGTTGTAACTACAGAGGCAAGTCTTTGTATACCGGCCCGCATGTCCTGCGGTCGACGTGATATGAACAGCTTGTCGGGCGTGGTGAACGGGTTCAAAGGGAAGCCACCGCCCTTAGCACACCTGTAATGTCAACTTCGCTGCAACCTAAAGGAATAACGATGTCTGCATCCCTCATGCGCACGACGATCGAAGATGTGCATACGGGTGTATCATCTTCAACGCAATGTGTTGGTATAACAGGTGCTACTGCTACGGCAGGCTTAGCAAGTGCTGTGCGCGACGTGATCGATTCTCTTGATAGCTCGATCCACTCAGATGTGCTTGGCTTAGCGAACAGTTCTGGTTCCTCTTCGCGAAACTTCGCCATCCATGCGTATAACGTAGACTCAGCAACCTTGTTCAGCACACACCAGTCTTTGATCGTCATGTCCGTCGAAAGACACCGCTCCACCTGCTCGCGGCGCATCGATCTTCTTTCCTGTGGCGTCATCGTCACTTCCTTCCATCAGGTTGCAACGATTGTGGCACCTATCGGCTGGAAGCTGAAGACGCGGAGGTTTTGACGCTTAC
>NZ_JAAKEE010000088.1:0-3009 GCF_011038995.1 Adlercreutzia sp. ZJ242 | reverse complement strand
CATGGTCGTCTTTGCCATGCAGGGTGATTATGGGAGCGTTCAGCAATAAGCACACTTGTGCTTAAGAATTAGCGTCATCGTGCTCAGTATATTGCGGAACAGTGCTCAGGAATTGGCGTAGGAATCATGCTGAAGAACAAAGAAAGGAACCTCCACTCGAAGGGCGCTTGGAAAGGTCGCGGGGATGCTGAGGACGGGCGAGGCGGATCCTGCGGCGGGGCTCTTGCGGGCGGCCGCCGCCTGCGGAATTGCGCGCGAGAAGCAAGCCGAGAGAGTCGCGCGGCATCTGGAGAACAATCGCGACTGCATGGGGTCGACGGGCCTTCCTTGGGCACCATCGAGTCGGGCAACCGCGCATCTGCGGAGCGAGGATGGACCCTGTGCCCTGCGCCTGGTCGGTCGAAGGGGGATCGGGCATGGCCCGCATCTTGTCAAGAAGATCCTCTGGACATGTCAAACACGGGCAGGGGAATCTAGCTCATAAAGACCCCCATCAATTCTACGCCGTCGCCGCTCGTACTCGGATATGACTTTGAGCAAAGTCATTTTGCCTCTCCTCTCACAAATCACGGACAGCTCTCCTCGGCTTTCCGTTCGCCCATAGCCTACATGATACCGTTTGCCCGGTTGCGGAGTCGCACCTCACGGCTTACTTCCAAAACCCTTTGACTCAGGTATCCCCCGACTTGCCATCATGGGTTTTAAGCGGACTCGATTCTCGCTCAGGCAAGAACCGTTAGTAGCACTTCTTGCAGGGGCCGTGTCCAAGCCGTTGGGCCTCATCGACCGAAAGCTGACGCGTTCCCTTCATGTTGCTATAGTTGGGAGACGAGTGGTACTTCTTGCCATTTCCGCTTGCGGCGACGTACGCGACGGCAGCGTTGGGAGACGTTGCGGCGGCGCTCTCCTGCTGCTGGCGCGCGCTCTCAGCAGCGCGGGCAGCCTCAGCCTCGGCGGCGGCCTTGCGGGCGGCTTCGGCTTCGGCGGCAGCTTGCTCTTCGGCGGCCTTGCGGGCGGCCTCGGCCTCGGCTTCTTGCTGGGCCCGCGCCTCGGCATCTTCCGCGACTTTTTCTTCCGCCCCAGCCTTTGCCGCCTCATCGTCATCTGAAGAGCCCGTCGCTTCTTGGGCTCGATCGCTCGATTGCGCCGTCAGGCTGCTCGAGCTGATCGAGCTGCTCGCCGAATCCTCGGAGCGCCCGACATCAGGACAACCAGCAAAGCTGACGCAGAGAACAAACGCCAGGATTGCCGAAATCGCCAGCTTGCCTCGAGGTCTCTTCGCAACGCGCTCCTTCAAGACAGTTTGCAGGATGCGATGATTAAACCACAGTTTACAGAAAAAGGACGGAGAGCCAGGGTCAGATGCGGCATGCGGGCGGCTCAGCCCGGCAAGCAGCTGCCAGAGAGACAGGGGGGCGGGCAAAGCGGGGTCGAAGGCCCGCGTGCGCAACATGTTCAAGAAGACCGGCCACTCCATCCGCCAGGACCTCATCCAGAATTTCCGGAGGGGGGTGAGGGAGACAGACTATAAGCCTCACGTGAGTCCTGCAGCTCAACACGCATAAGGATTAGGGAGGCACGCGCATTGCGGAGAGCCGTCTACGATGGTAGAGTTTACATCGTGATATTTTTCGATACATCTGCTGATCTTAGGAGTCGACATGGGACAAGCGGACGTTCTCGACAGGCTCGTGCCCATCACGAGCTTCAACAAGGGGCACGCGTCCAGGATCTTCGAGCGGGCCAGGAGCGCAGGGCCCCTGTTCGTGCTGAAGAACAACGCGCCCGAGGCCGTCATCGTGTCGCCCGAGGAGTTCGCGCGCATGTCGGAGGCCGAGGAGAACTACGCGCTGCTTCTCGAGGCCGCCGAGCGCCTCGAGGCCAACGCGGGGAGGCCCGGCACGCCGATGGCCGACGTCATGGAGGAGCTCGGCATCACCGAAGCCGAGCTCGACGCCGCCGAGGACGTGGAGCTCGCATGAGCTGGGAGGTCGAGTTCCTGGACGAGGCCAGGCGGGACATGCGCAGGCTGGACGGGGCGCAGCGCGTGCTCGTGCTCAAGGCGGCTCGGGAGGTAGTCCCGGATCCGCTGATTCCCTGGACCTATCGTCAACGCGATTATCGGAAAGGCCCGCTGTCCTGATATGTGGTATAAAGCACCGTTTTACCTGGTCTGACCCCGCGCGGCAGTCGCCGCGGGGTCCGCCGAACATGAGGACTCTTACGCCCGAGTGCTTGGCGAGATTTCTAGCGGGCTTTAGCTCTTCTTGGAAGCTGCGTGCTCGCGCATGCTCACATTACCCACCTCGATGCATGCAGCGTTGTGTGCGATGTGATCTGATACGGGCTCAGCGCGTGCTCCTCCGCCCATGCGTCGATGCCAGTTCTCGATCCCGTACTGCGGGCAGCAGATCGTCGACGAGTTGTCGCAGCAGCGCTCCGTCACCTCGAGTAAGAAGTGCATCTGTTCCTTCGCCGGCTTATCGATAAGGCGCTCGTCCATTATGAGGACCTTGTGGGCTGCATACTTGCCGAGGATCTTCTCCTCAGGCCAGCCCGCGTCCATCTTCTCGGAGCGATAGGTCAGCATGTCGGGCATGCGCACATAGAGGGTCTTCGATCCGCGCCTGCAAGCCTGCTTGCCAAGGGCGCGGGCAAGGTGGCTCTTACCCGCGCCCGTGAAGCCCTCGAGGATGAAATGTGAAATCAGTGGGCGCAGACGGCGTGAACGATCACTCCCAGCCCAGCTTTGCTGGGATTTCGGCTTTTCTGAATCTGGTGTTGTTTTTGCAATTTCTGCCTCCATTTTGGGCCCGGCAACACAACTTAGATGGTAAGTCGTGTTGCTCTCCTGCCCTGACCTGGGGTATTGCGATTTCATACTGCTGCTCTCATGCTTGATGTCTGCTTCCGAGTAAATCTATTGACGACGATTTCCGATAACGCGGATACCACAGCGTATCGGAAGCGAAGAGTTGAAGGGTGCAAGGCGCTGGCACCGCCTTGCAC
>NZ_JAAKEE010000087.1:0-3143 GCF_011038995.1 Adlercreutzia sp. ZJ242 | reverse complement strand
GCTTACAGCTGGAACAGAACCATCGGGCGGTCGAACTCCGCCATCTTGGCGATCATGTCCTCGAGGGTGCCGTAGTACATGGAACCAGACTCCTCGACCTGGACCGCCAGCGGGCGCTGGCCGGCCTTGTCGCCGTTGGTTCCCCAGTGCTCGGAGAAGATCGACGTCGGGCAGGGGATGTAGAACCACTCCCAGGCGTCGCCGTCGTTGCCCTCGCCCTTCTTGAAGGGGCCGACCTGGACCTCCTTGATGCCGAACTGGTCGAGCGGAAGGCCGAGCTCCTCCTTGCAGCCGATCTCTGCGGCGTGGTTGCCGGAGAAGTAGGTGTAGTCAACGAGCAGTGCGTACTTCTGATCTGCCATTTAGTGCACTTCCTTTCAAGTTAGTCCTGGTCGAGGCTGCGGACGCGCTTGATGTTGCACATAACGCCCTTGTACGGGGCGCCGAAGCCAAGCTTGCCGATGTTCATGTGCGGGACGAGGCTGTTGAAGTTGGACTTCCAGACGCCGAACAGGTTGGGCTCCTCGCCGTCCTGCTCGGGGAACCACCAGCCGTGCGCGCAGTTCAGGATGCCGGGCTTCATGACGGGCGTGATCTCGGCCTTGAAGCGGGCCTCGCCGAACATGTTGTAGACCTCGCACCAGTCGCCGTCGGTGATGCCGTAGGCCTTGGCGGTCTCGGGGTTGATCTGCACCCACGGCCACGGGTCGATCTGGCGCAGCGACGGCACGGCGCGGTGCTCGGAGTGGAAGGAGCTGTAGCGGCGCGAGCCGGAGGTGGTGATCAGCGGGTACTGGCCGGCCCACTCGGGCTTGCTGACCTGCGAGTAGTTGGGCTCCTCGTAGTAGGGCAGCGGGTCCTCGCCCCAGGACTCGTACAGGATCGAGTAGGCCTCGATCTGGCCGGTGATGGTGTTGAAGCCGGGGTTGCCGTCGAAGCGCAGCATGCCCTTCTCGTACTTCTCGTACTCGAAGCCGTGCGCGCCGGGCTGGTAGATGCCGAGCTCCTGGAAGGTCTTCCAGTCGTAGCCGAGCTCCTTGAGCTGGTCGCTGAAGAAGTCCTCCACGGCGGTCTGCAGCGCGTCGAGGTCGAGGGTCTTGCCGTCAGCCGGCTTGTACCACGGCCACCACTCGGGGTTCAGGCGCTGGCCGAACATGAGGCAGACCTCGATGTCGGACTTGCACTCGCCGACCTGCAGGGCCTTGTTCATGGGGCCCATGAACACGGTGTTGCGGCCGTAGTGGGTCAGCACGATGCCGTCGTGCTCGGCCCAGGTGGACATGGGCAGGAAGTAGTCGCCCACGGCCATGGCCGTCGGGGTGAGGGTCAGGTCCTGGATGACGACGAACTCGAGCTTCTTGAGGGCCTTGTGCCAGCGCTTGGGCTGCGCGGAGCAGGTCGGGGTCAGGAAGTTGGAGCTGTTGAACCAGCCCATCTTGAGGGCGTAGGGCTCGTCGGACTCCATGGTGTTCAGCGTCTCGTCGGGCTGCGTGGTCGCCATGCCCGTGGACAGGCCCGGCCATGCGGCCGCGCCGATGCGCTTCTGCCACACGTCGTCGCTCATCGCGCCGCGCTGGTTCATGCGCCACTTGCCGAGCAGGGCCGACGGGGGGCCGAGGGTCAGGCCGCCGGGGCGGTCGATCGAGCCGGCCAGCGCCGCCAGGACGATGAACGCCTGGGACAGCTGCACGCCGTTCTTGTTCTGGTCGAAGGCCAGGCCCCACGCCCAGCCGATCGGGCGCTCGGTGCCGATGATGTGCGCGACGCGCCTGATGTCCTCGGCGTCGACGGTCGTGATCTCGGCGACCTTCTCGACCGGGTACTCGGCCGCGCGGGCCTTGACCTCGTCGAGGCCGTAGATCCAGTTCTCGGCGAACTCGTGGTCGTACTCGTCGTTCTCGAACATGAGGTTCATGATGCCGAGGGCGAGGGCGGTGTCGGTCTGCGGGCGGACCTGCAGGTTGATGTTGCCGTCATGCGCGCCGACCCAGGTGATGCGCGGGTCGATGCTGATGATCTTGGTGCCGAGCTTCATCATGTCCACCAGGCAGTGGCCGAAGAAGCCGTCGCCGTTGGAGGGCAGGGGCTCCTTGCCCCAGACGACGACCCACTTGGAGAGGGTGTACGCCGGGTCGTGGTAGCTTCCGGGCAGGTGCCCCGCGTAGTCGAGCTCGGGGTAGCCGGCGCCCAGCACGTAGTCGGCGATGGAGCAGCGCGGGCCGTAGCAGGACCAGCCGGACTGCGTGTAGCAGCAGTTCGGGGACTGCAGCACCGAGAACGTCAGCGCGTAGTAGTAGATGCACGCCTCGCGGCCGGTGCCGCCGAAGCACACGATGGACTCGGGGCCGTAGGTGTTCTGGAAGTAGCGGACCTTCTCGCAGATCGTGTCGAGGGCCTCGTCCCAGGTGGTGCGCTCCCACTTGTTCTTGCCGCGGTCCTCGAACGCGCGCTTCATCGGGTAGATGACGCGGTTGTCGGCGTAGGTGTACTCGCGCAGCGCGAGGTTCATGGCGTTGACGCGGCCGGTGGTGATCGGGTTGTCGTCGTCGCCCTCGATGCGGACGAGCTTGCCGTCCTTGGTGACGACCTTGACGCCGTACCCGACCGGGTGGGATCCCGGGGGGGACCAGGTGTTGGAGCGGGTGACGACGGTGCCGTCCTCCATTACGGTCTGCCACTGTTTACCGTATGCCATACTTTCCTTCTTTCTTCCACGTTTCTAACATTACCGTAGAAAACTTTTCGCATGTCCCGTGGTAGAACATGCTATCTGCAAGCATGCCTCGCCGGAGGTGGTTCTCCGCCTCGGCCGCCGCCTCCCATCCCTAGTTAAGAGGCGCCGTGCTTGAAGCCAGGGTTGCCTGCCCTCGGCGCCCGCCTCGCTCTCTCCTTCGAGGCGGGCCGGCCGGGGCAGGCTGAGGTTCCCGATCCTACTGGCCGGGGGCCTTCGGGGCCGCGGGGGCGCCGGGGGCCTTCGGGGCGCCGGGCGCGGCGGGCGCGCCGGGGGCCGCGGGGGCGCCGGGCACGGCCTTCTCGCCGTTGAGGTAGGGGGTGAAGTCGCACTTGCAGAAGGGGCAGGACTTCAGGACGAGGCCGCCCATGGACTGGATGGGCTTGCCGCACTCGGGGCACTTGTTCGGGCC
>NZ_JAAKEE010000086.1:0-3331 GCF_011038995.1 Adlercreutzia sp. ZJ242 | reverse complement strand
GCCCCGCCTCCGAACGGAGAGTTTGATCCTGGCTCAGGATGAACGCTGGCGGCGTGCCTAACACATGCAAGTCGAACGGTTAAGCCAACTTCGGTTGGGCATACAGTGGCGAACGGGTGAGTAACACGTGACCAACCTGCCCCCCGCGCCGGGACAACCGCCGGAAACGGCGGCTAATACCGGATGAAGCGGAGAGCCCGCATGGGCCCTCCGCCAAAGCTTTAGCGGCGGGGGATGGGGTCGCGGCCCATTAGGTAGACGGCGGGGTGACGGCCCACCGTGCCCGCGATGGGTAGCCGGCCTGAGAGGGCGATCGGCCACATTGGGACTGAGATACGGCCCAGACTCCTACGGGAGGCAGCAGTGGGGAATTTTGCGCAATGGGGGAAACCCTGACGCAGCAACGCCGCGTGCGGGAAGAAGGCCCTCGGGTTGTAAACCGCTTTCAGCAGGGAAGACCTAAGACGGTACCTGCAGAAGAAGCTCCGGCTAACTACGTGCCAGCAGCCGCGGTAATACGTAGGGAGCGAGCGTTATCCGGATTCATTGGGCGTAAAGCGCGCGTAGGCGGCCGCCTAAGCGAAGCCTCTAACCCCGGGGCTCAACCCCGGGCCGGGCTTCGAACTGGGCGGCTCGAGTGCGGTAGGGGCAGGTGGAATTCCCGGTGTAGCGGTGGAATGCGCAGATATCGGGAGGAACACCGACGGCGAAGGCAGCCTGCTGGGCCGCGACTGACGCTGAGGCGCGAAAGCCGGGGGAGCGAACAGGATTAGATACCCTGGTAGTCCCGGCCGTAAACGATGGGCGCTAGGTGTGGGGGGATCGTCCCCCCGTGCCGCAGCCAACGCATTAAGCGCCCCGCCTGGGGAGTACGGCCGCAAGGCTAAAACTCAAAGGAATTGACGGGGGCCCGCACAAGCAGCGGAGCATGTGGCTTAATTCGAAGCAACGCGAAGAACCTTACCAGGGCTTGAAGTGCGCCTGAAGCCGGGGAGACCCGGTGGCCGAGAGGAGGGCGCGCAGGTGGTGCATGGCTGTCGTCAGCTCGTGTCGTGAGATGTTGGGTTAAGTCCCGCAACGAGCGCAACCCCCGCCCCGTGTTGCCAGCATTCGGTTGGGGACTCGCGGGGGACTGCCGGCGTCAAGCCGGAGGAAGGTGGGGACGACGTCAAGTCATCATGCCCCTCATGCCCTGGGCTGCACACGTGCTACAATGGCCGGTACAGAGGGCTGCCACCCCGCGAGGGGGAGCGAATCCCGCAAAGCCGGCCCCAGTTCGGATCGCAGGCTGCAACCCGCCTGCGTGAAGTCGGAGTTGCTAGTAATCGCGGATCAGCACGCCGCGGTGAATACGTTCCCGGGCCTTGTACACACCGCCCGTCACACCACCCGAGTCGTCTGCACCCGAAGCCGCCGGCCGAACCCCCTTGGGGGCGGAGGCGTCTAAGGTGTGGAGGGTGAGGGGGGTGAAGTCGTAACAAGGTAGCCGTACCGGAAGGTGCGGCTGGATCACCTCCTTTCTAGGGAGACCCTAGATTCTGAAAACAAAAATCTCACGGAGGGAAGAAGCGCCCGCCCCATGTACCCCAGCATCCGGCCCCCAGGGCCCCGCGCCCCGGGCACCTTGACACCTGCATAGCGCGCGGCGCGGCGGCTGTACCAACAGCTGGACCGTGCCGCGGACATGATACTTGCAACCACATCAACTGACATTCATGCAGATCGCATGGGTTCGGATGGGTGGTTCGCATCATGGACATAAGCACTATTTTCCAGATCGCAAGCGTATGCTTGAGAGAACATACCAAAACATCAGACGCGGGGCCCGAAGGGGCCCCGCGCCCGAAGGTGATTCAGCGATGAAGATACCTAGGGCGCACGGCGGATGCCTTGGCACAGGAAGTCGACGAAGGACGCGGCAAGCTGCGATAATCCGCGGGGAGGGGCACACACCCTTTGATCCGCGGGTCTCCGAATGGGGGAACCCAGGCAGGGCCATGCCTGCCTACCCCTCCCTGAACAAGATAGGGGAGCGGGGGACAACCCGGGGAACTGAAACATCTAAGTACCCGGAGGAAGAGAAATCAACCGAGATCGCGGGAGTAGCGGCGAGCGAAACCGCGCAAGCCCAAACCCATGCGCGTGTAAGCGTGCGGGCGTTGCCGCATGGGGGTCGTGGGAGCCGCACCCGGGGGGCCGCATACCCCGGCGGGGTCACAAAGCAGGTTCGGAGCGGAACGGCATGGAAGGGCCGGCCGCAGCGGGTGAGAGCCCCGTACGCGAACCGTTCCTGCCCCCGAGCGGACGTCCCGAGTAGGCCCGGGCAAGTGCAACCCGGCCCGAAGCTGGGGGGACCACCCTCCAAGGCTAAACACTCTCCTGTGACCGATAGCGAACCAGTACCGTGAGGGAAAGGTGAAAAGCACCCCGGGAGGGGAGTGAAACAGCACCTGAAACCGTGCGCCCACGAGCAGTCGGAGCACCCATTGCGGTGTGACGGCGTGCCTTTTGTAGAATGAGCCAGCGAGTTGCGCCGTGCGGCGAGGCTAAGCTTGGAAGCGAGCCGCAGCGAAGGCGAGTCTTTAAACGGGCGACCATTGAGTCGCGCGGCGCAGACGCGAAGCCGGGTGAGCTACCCATGGGCAGGCTGAGGCGGGGGTAAGACCCCGTGGAGGGCCGAACCCACTTCGGTTGAAAACGGAGGGGATGACCCGTGGGTAGGGGTGAAAGGCCAATCAAACCCGGAGATATCTCGTTCTCCCCGAAATAGCTTTAGGGCTAGCCTCGGGCGTTCTCCGTCGGCGGTAGAGCACTGGATCTCCGAGGGGGCCTCACCGCCTACCGACGAGAGCCAAACTCCGAATGCCGGCGGATAAGAGCCCGGGAGTCAGAGCATGTGGGCTAAGCTGTGTGCTCGAGAGGGAAACAGCCCAGACCGCCCGCCAAGGCCCCCAAGTCCGTGCTGAGTGGCAAAGGATGTGCGTCTGCCCAGACAACCAGGATGTTGGCTTAGAAGCAGCCATGCATTCAAAGAGTGCGTAACAGCTCACTGGTCGAGTGGACATGCGCCGACAATTCACGGGGCTAAGCACGGCGCCGAAGCGGCGGACTGTATATTACAGTGGTAGGGGAGCTCTCCGAGGGCGGCGAAGCGGCCGGGCGACCGGCCGTGGAGCGCTCGGAGGTGAGAATGCTGGCATGAGTAGCGAGAGCAGGGCGAGAAACCCTGCCGCCGTGAGCCCAAGGGTTCCTGGGGAAGGCTAATCCCCCCAGGGTCAGTCGGGAGCTAAGGCGAGGCCGCAAGGCGTAGCCGATGCGCAGCGGGTCGACA
>NZ_JAAKEE010000085.1:0-3775 GCF_011038995.1 Adlercreutzia sp. ZJ242 | reverse complement strand
CGTCATTGACCGTCGTGATCTCGATCGCACCCTCGCCCGCCCACTCATCCAACTCCGCTGGCGTAGTGTTCTTCGTGATCATCCTTCCGTTCTTGGCCGTAGCCGTCTCGCCTGCTGCCCAGGCGCTTTGCGGCAGGGCCGCGCACAGCGCGAGCACGCAGGCTACGAGCAGCGCCGCCAGCCCCAGCGCCAAGAACCCCTTCGCCTTCCGTGTGTTCTCCATTTTCGTGCTCCGTTTTCTGCGCCGACGTGCCAGGCGCACTCGACTCCCCATCAAACGCGTCGACAGCAATCTCCTGCTATCTCTGCTTTCAATATAGGGCGCCTCTGGAGACAAAGCAAGCGTAAACGAATGTTTTTTAGTAATGAACGATCTACATTTATGCGAAATTGAGGAGAAACAGGGCAGGATCTACCATCTCGCGTAGCCCTCCCCTATGCAGAACGCCGCATACAGGGGAAGCTCGCGGATCTCGGTGCCCCGACCCTCGTCTTCCGCTTTTCGACCGAAGTTGCTTTGGGACAGGATGATCGCATAGGGCGCGCCGCTGCGCTCCATGAAAGCGCCCAGCGTCTTCGCCCGCACGTTGCGCGCCGACTTCACCTCAAGGGGAATGACCCTGCCCTGATCGTCTTGGAGGAGGAAGTCGAGCTCGCCTCGCATCCCCCATGAAGCCGGAGGGGTCCAGTAAAACGTCTGCAGGTCGTTCGACGCCAAAGCCTGCATCACCGAGTTCTCAGCCAGCGCACCGCGGAAGTCGGATGACACGGGAAAGCTGGCCGATTCCTCTGCCTCCAGCCACAACAAGGGGTTCACCTTGAGCTTGTAGAACATCAGCCCTGTGTCAGACAGATAGACTTTGAAGAAGCTTCCCTCTTCCTCCCCATAGGGAACGAGCGGCATGCATGTGCTTTCAGTCAAGCTGTTGATGCAGAGCATGCCCGCCTCTGCGAGCCAGTCAAGGGGCTCCATCAGCTTGGATCGACGACCGCCGCGCTCAACTTCGGAATACTTGAATTTCTTCGTCGACGAGCGCATCAGCTGAGCAGGCACGCTGCGCCAAACCTTGCGCGCCGCAAGGGCGTTTATCCCGTTGTCGGGATCGGACATATCGGCAGTATAGGTCTCATCGATCTCTCTTTGCTGAACCCGCACCTCGTCGAGTGATTCCGTCTCAACATAAGACGCCACCGCCTTCGGCATGCCCCCGACAACTTGGTACAGCCGAAAGAGAGAAAGGGCCTCGTCATGGGCCACATAGGGATCAAGGTTGCTCGCATGGGCGCGAATAGCCTCGGCCATCTGGCGCTTTCCCAGAGCCCAGAGGAACTCCTCGAACGTCATGGGGTGCATCGCGATCTGCTTGACCCCGCTCGGAAAGGGGAGCTTTCGATGCCTCGTGGCCACGCCAAGCTGGCTGCCCGTTGCCGCTACGCGCCATCCCGACTCGGAGAAGAACCTCAAGGAGTTGAGAGCCTTCTCGCACAGCTGGACCTCGTCAAAGAAAAGAAAGGCCGTCTCCTTCGAGAGCCTTGTGCGCTTGTAGTCTTCTATGTTGGAGACGATGCGGTCGAGGTCATCCGTCGGGCCGTCGAAGAGGGAGGAAGCGAGCTCGAGATCCGTTTGGAAGTCGATTTTCGCGAACCCCTCTGGAGCCATGCGCCTTCCTACCGTCTCGACAGCAAAAGTCTTGCCCACTCGTCGCGCCCCGCGGACAAGAAGCACTCGCGGGGATGGGTGCGCCGCCCAGCGTTCGATCTCAGTCTCAATGCTGCGCTTCATGATGATCGACATGGCCCCACCTTCTTCGTTCGATATTTCGTGTATCTATAATACACGAAAACGTGAAAATCGTGTATTTAAGATACATGATTTTCACATTAGTATATGACAGAGCCGCCGCCCGGCTACGGGCGGCGGCTCTGCTCTGACGTGCTGTTTCTCGTGCGATGGCGGCCTTGCGGGGCAGCCGCGCTGCCGCTTGGGCCGACCGCGCTGCGCCTCTGGGCCGGCTGAGCGGGGTTGCGCCGTGCCTCTGGGCCGGCTGCGCTACCTCACGTTACCGCGCGCTGCGGCGGCGGAGGGCGGCCACGCCGCACACGACGGCGGCTGCGAGCGCTACGGCGAAGGCCGCGAGAGCAGCCACGGGCACGGGGTCGCCCGTCTGGGCGAGCGCCATGGCGGCGGGCTTCTTCGCGTCAGCGGGCTGGTTGGTCGCAGGCTGGTCGGTCGCGGGGCCGGCAGGCTGGCCGCCGGCATCAGGACCTGCGGGCTGGCCAGGCGCGGCGGGCTGTCCGCCGGGCGCAACGTCCTCGTAGGCGAGCGCATAGGTGGAGAAGCGATCGGTCTCGAAGGTGGCGAGGCCGTCCTTCACCGTGGTGGCAAGCCTCTCCGCCTTGCCGTCGTGGACGCGGACCACGTAGAACGTGCGGCCGTCCTTCACGAGGTCGGCCGGGATGGCGACCGCAAACGTGACGGGCTCGTCGAGCTTGTTGATGGTGCCGATCTCCTTGTCCCCGGCCTTCAGGATGACGGACAGGTCGAGGTACTGGGCGACCTCGCCGTTCTCGGTCACGATGGCTGCGACCTTGTCCTTGTCGCCTGCGGAAACATCCTCGGGCAGGACAGGCGTGGCCTCGACGACCACGTCGATGGTCTGGCCGGCCTGGACCGCCTGCTGGACGGCCTCGTAGGTCTCCGCGTTCACGACGCCCTCCTTGACGAGCTCGGCCTCCGCGGCGGGCTTCCCGATGTCGCCTATCGCAGCCTCGATCACGGAGCTCGCGGTGCTCGCGACGACCTCCTTGGTCGCGGCCTCCTCAGCCGTTTCGACGTTGTCCTCGCCCTCGACGCTCGCGGTCACGTAGGTCGGGTCAGCGGCATCGCACACGGAGCACGTGCCCTCGACGAACTTGTGGTCCTCGGACTCGCCCACCTTCACGTCGCAGACGTCGCAGAGGGCCCAATGAGAAGCCCAGTCAGAACCCCACTTGCCACCCTCGGTCTTGTGGCCTGCGGCGGGAACTACGATGCCTTCCTGCGTTACCTCCTGCGTGCAGGCTTCGTCGCTGTAGTACTTGTCGCAGATCGAGCAATACCAGTAGGCGATATTGCCCGCCTCCGTGCAGGTTGCCTTCTTCTCATCCGTCTTGACGGCACGGTGCGTCGCCGTCACCTGGCCTCCGTTCTCCACGGCCTTGCCGTTGACCGTGATGGCGCCGCCCGTGCTGTTGGTGATCTGCACGCCTTCTGCGACGGCAATGTCCGCAGCATACTGGTAGAACGTCAGGGCGTCTCCCGCCACCGCGCCTTCCACGAGAGCCGTCGCGCCAGCTCCCACCAGATACGACTTAGCCTTCTGCACGACAGGAATGCTGGTTTCGACGTAACCCATCGGGCTGTTGGTGAAGGTCCCTCCGGTAATTTTCACCAATTCCGACACCGTAACACTGCCGGCCTTTCCGACGAGGGCAACAGCGTTCGTCCCCTCGAAACATCCGCCAGCTACATGCACCTGGCCAGCAGTCGCGTCGCTGGTAGATTGTTTTCCTGCCACGATAGGAAAACCAGTAGACCCCACTTCAGCCTGCGAACCAGATGGAAACTTGACCACAGCCGTGCCCCTCGAAACAACACCATAGGTGCCTGCGTTAAACATGCCTCCGTTCACCGTGGTAGTCCCGCTTGTAACACTGATGGCGCTACAGTTGCTCGTGAACATGCCGCCGTTTATGACGGTTTCCACCCCCGCCACGGCGGAGCCGATCACGCCAG
>NZ_JAAKEE010000084.1:0-3924 GCF_011038995.1 Adlercreutzia sp. ZJ242 | reverse complement strand
TATTATACTAGAAAGTACCCAAAAGTACCATATATCAATATTGACAAATTTGACATCGGGCAACAAAAAAGCCCCGTTCATCGGGGCGATCAGAATCTGGATAACCTATTCATCTGTCAAAGACCCGAGCCCGAGACGCGGCGGTGCGCGCTGCCTTCGGGTCGCCTGCTCCCTCCCTGCCCTCCGTCGCGCGCTGCTCCCCGCTCCGCTGTCGCTTCACGCCCCTGCTCCCCCGTCGCCTGCTCCCGTTTCCGTTTCGCCCCCTGCTCGCCGACGCTGGGGCGCGCCTGGAAGCCGTCTGGGAGGCCTGCGCGCAGGCGCCTGGCGTTGGTGGTAAACTCGTCCTCACGCAACGACCCGGGGCGCGCAGCACGCGTCCGCTGGCTGCGCAGCACGCAAACCTTCGTCTAAGGGGAATCAATGTACAAGATTCATTGCCTGAACAACATCTCGTCTGAGGGCTTGGCCCTGCTCACCGACGACTACGAGATCACCGACAACATCGAGGAGGCCGACGCCATCCTCGTGCGCTCCGCCAACATGCACGAGATGCCCATCCCGGCCAACCTCAAGGCCGTCGCGCGCGCGGGCGCGGGCGTGAACAACATCCCGCTCGAGGCCCTGGCCAAGGCCGGCATCCCCGTGTTCAACACGCCGGGCGCCAACGCCAACGCCGTGAAGGAGCTCGTGCTCGCGGGCATGCTGATCGCCGCGCGCGACATCGTGGGCGGCATCGAGTGGGTCAAGCAGAACGCGGACGACGAGAACGTGGGCAAGGCCGCCGAGAAGGCGAAGAAGGCGTTTGCGGGCGGCGAGATCACGGGCAAGACCCTCGGCGTCATCGGCCTCGGCGCCATCGGCAAGCTGGTCGTCGGCGCGGCCGAGGCCCTCGGCATGAAGGTCGTGGGCTACGACCCGTTCCTCGACGCCGAGCGCGCCGCCGCCATCTCCGCGGACATGGCGTTCACCTCCGAGCTGTCCGAGCTGCTCGCGGCCAGCGACTACGTCACCATCCACGTGCCCGCCATGGACTCCACCAAGGGCATGATCGACGCCGACGCCATCGCGCAGATGAAGGACGGAGCGGTGTTCCTGAACTTCTCGCGCGACGTCCTCGTGGACGACGCCGCCATGGCCGCGGCGCTCGAGTCCGGCAAGGTCGCGCGCTACGTCACCGACTTCGCGAACCCCGCTGTGGTGAAGATGGAGCGCGCTCTCGTGCTGCCCCACCTCGGCGCGTCGACCGCCGAGGCGGAGGACAACTGCGCGAAGATGGCCGTCACCGAGATCATGGACTACCTGGAGAACGGCAAGAAGACCCACTGTGTGAACTAGGTTCCGTTCGCCCTGACGGGACGAACGGAACGCTCGACGCTGCGAAGGGCTGAGGCACCCAATCTTGCCCCTTGTGCATGACGCTGCGCGTACCGAAGTACGCTTGGTCATGCGGCGGGGCAATCTCGGGCACCTCAGCCCTTCTCGCTGACGTTACGAACGACCTGTGGCGGGTGGTGAGGCGGGTCTCTATCGCCTCTTCGGCTCGAAGATGTCGCGCGCGCCTTTGGCGCCCTTGGGCTTCGCGCCGCCTCCGCTGTCCCCGCGGCCCTCGCTCGCGGCATCCTCGCCGGGGCGGTCCTCCACCATGTTGAGCAGCTCCTGCTGCGTGTGGATGTCGAGCTTGCGGTAGATGTGGTTGATGTGCGTCTTCGCCGTGCTCTTCGAGATGCAGAGCTTGTCCTGGATGAACGCCGCGTTGTGCCCCTTCGCGAGCAGGAACATGACCTCCGTCTCGCGCCGCGAGAGCAGGTAGCGGTCGGCGATCTCCTCGCAGCGTGCGTGGAAGCGCCCCTTGGCGCGCGCCCGCGCGTCGGCCTCGGCCTCCATCTCGGCCGTCACCTCGCCGTTCTCGTTGGGGGCGACGGGCTCCGGATGCTCGAGCTCAGCCTGGAACGCGCTGTAGCCGGGCTCGATGACCACGCGGGTGGGGTCGATGATCGCGCGGATCTCGCGCTGGCGCGGCAAGAGCGCGTAGGCGAGGATCACCGTGAACATGAGGAAGAGCGCCCCGTCCGCCTTGCCGAGCAGAAACGCCAGGTTCTCCATGGCGGGCAGCTGCGCCGCCATGGTCCCGAGAAACGAGGTGAGCGTGAGCAGGCCGCGCCCCAGCCCGAACACGAAGATGGGGGAGAGGCGGAACTCCTGCGAGATGTCGGCGAAGAACACCCACATGAGGCATTCGAAGCAGATGTAGCTGCAGATCACGAGGAAGTTGGCCAGCAGCGTCACGTTGGAGTCCAGGTACGGCAGGAACATGATCGAGCCCGCGATGACCGGGACGAGGCAGCGGAAGATCATGTCCCAGTGCGACTCGCTCTTCGCGAGCGCGACCGTCCCGATGATGATCCCCACGCCCGCGCAGGCGGCCGCGCCCACCACGAGCTGCGACGTGATGTCGTTGATCGGCAGGATCATGTCAACGCAGATGTAGCGCAGCACGCCGATGCTGAAGCCGAAGATGAACGTGGGGACGCCGAAGCGCGTCACGAACGCCATGCGGCGGACGGGCAGCGGGTGGAAGATGGGCATCTCCTGGCGGCGGTAGTAGGGGATGGGCGTGAGCTTCCACAGCAAGAGCGCGGCGAACACGGGCAGGATGCCGGTGAGGACGCCGGCGACGGGCGGCAGCACCCAGTGGATGAACACGAAGTACGCGGCGACGCCGATCACGATGGCCGCCGCCGTGTTGAGGATGATGGTGGTGAACTCGTAGCGCGAGAACGCCGTGCCCCACAGCGCGATCATCGAGCTCGCGCCCGAGCCCATGGCCACGCCCGCGATTCCCGCGACGACCGTGCCGGCCTCGCCGGCCATGCACGAGAGGTACATGAGGTAGGTGCCGCCCGTGACGAGCACCGTCGCCATGATGAGCGCGTTCTTCCCCACGTAGAACTTGAGGAGCAGCTGGTTGGAGAACGCGATCAGGAGCAGGGATATCGTGAAGGCGACCGAGAACACGTCGAACACGACGGTGGCCAGCTCGTGGGTGAGGTAGGGGAGCGCGGGGAAGCTCTCGGACGCGGCGAAGATGGCGTCCGGCCCGAACACGGCCAAGTAGAGCCACGCTTGGAACAACCCGAAGCCTATGCACAGCGAGTTGAGGTCACCCGCTGAGTCTGATCCGTCGGCGCTGTGCGCGATGCTTATCGTAATGTGCGGAAAGCTTCCAGACACTCAGTACCCCTCCGTCGTACGATGCGAGCAGCTTGCTTCAAAGTTAGAGCTTACTCCAAAAATTTACCATCCCTATTGTTTGATAATGATACCTCATCTCCACGAAAAAACTCATAATGCGAGCCGTATGAGCAAGCAAATTGGCGGTGACGGGCAGAAAGGGCCGTCATGTCCCTGACCAGGCGCTGTCTGAATCGGGCTGAGGAAAATCAACCCTGAGGGTTGAGGTGAGAAAATGAAAAACGACCCCATGGATCGAACCTCGTCCCGCCCACCTTACGTATATTTTCCATTGTCAGTGCTTTGCGAGTGGAGTCCCTGCGAGGCGCCTGCAGCGGCATGTCATGTTCTTCAACTGACGATCGTTCTCGCATGCGGCACTTGACGCAAGGACCTATGGTCACTCGCGCGAGCCCTCGCGGCTTGCGCAGGACATAGACGGAAGGCTCGCGTGGCTCTGCACGAGAAGGGTGCGGGCTTGCGCGGGCGACATCGACAAGGAGGGTTCCTTATGTGTTTTAGACCGGCAGACGCATCTGCAGGCGGCGGCCCGAACAAGTGCCCCGAGTGCGGCAAGCCCATCCAGTCCATGGGCGGCCTCGTCCTGAAGTCCTGCCCCTTCTGCAAGTGCGACTTCACCCCCTACCTCAACGGCGAGAAGGCCGTGCCCGGCGCCCCCGCGGCCCCCGGCGC
>NZ_JAAKEE010000007.1:0-81376 GCF_011038995.1 Adlercreutzia sp. ZJ242 | reverse complement strand
TCACCATCAACCCCGCGCCCCTCACCGTCACCACGCCCGATGCCAGCAAGACCTACGACGGCACGGCCCTGACGGCCGAGGGCGCCATCACCGGCTTCGTCAACGACGAGACGGCGACCTTCGCCACCACCGGCACGCAGACCGCGGTCGGCTCGTCCGACAACACCTACAGCCTGGTGTGGGACGGCACCGCCGAGGAGTCCAACTACGGGATCAGCGCGACCCTCGGCAGGCTGACGGTCAGCGAGAGCTCTGACGAGATCACGGTCACCACCACCGGCGGCGTCTTCACCTACGACGGCCAGGCCCACGGCGCGACCGTGGCGGTCTCCGCGCTGCCCACGGGCTACACGGTCGAGACCGCGACCTCGAGCGCCGCGGCGACCGACGTCGCCGAGGGCGCCGTCGCGGCCAAATGCGACACGCTCGTGATCAGGAACGCGGCGGGCGAGGACGTCACCTCCAAGCTCAACATCGGCTACGTCGACGGCTCCATCACCATCAACCCCGCGCCCCTCACCGTCACCACGCCCGATGCCAGCAAGACCTACGACGGCACGGCCCTGACGGCCGAGGGCGCCATCACCGGCTTCGTCAACGACGAGACGGCGACCTTCGCCACCACCGGCACGCAGACCGCGGTCGGCTCGTCCGACAACACCTACAGCCTGGTGTGGGACGGCACCGCCGAGGAGTCCAACTACGGGATCAGCGCGACCCTCGGCAGGCTGACGGTGACCGCCTCCGACATCTCCGACGCAGCCACCTTCGACGTCTCCAATCCTTCTGACACCGTCTACAACGGTAGCGAGCAGAGGGAACCTGTTGTAGTTACCAATACGGTTACGGGCGCGGTGCTAGTTGAAGACGTTGACTACACGCTGAGCTACAGCGACGACGTCACCAACGTCGGCGCCGTCGCAGTTACCGTTACGGGCATAGGCGGCTATTCGGGCGTGGTTGATCGCAGCTACCAGATCACCCCGGCTTTGGTTGAGGTTAGGGCTTTGGCTTCGACCAAGGTCTATAGCGCCGATGACCCGGTCTTTGCTGCTGACGTCAAGGGTCTCATTGGCTTCGATGCGGTAACTTACGCGGTCACGCGCCCTGGCGCTGGCGCCGATGAGGCGGTCGGCACCTACGAGAACGCCATCGTCGCCTCCGGCGATGAGCTTCAGGGCAACTACCGGGTGTCCTACGCGCCCGCTGATTTCACCATCTCCTCTTCCGACGCTTTGGCGTTGGCCGTCACTGGCTACACGGGCGTGTATGATGGCGTCGCGCATGGCGGCTTCGCCGTCCCGAGCGTTAGCGAGGGCACTTTGCTTGAATACAGCGTTGACGGTGGAGCTACGTGGTCTGAGATCGCGCCTGCTATCATAAACGCCGATGAGGGTCCCATGACCGTTCAGGTGCGTGCCACCAACCCGAACTACTGGACGGCGACTGGCAGCTACGTTCTCTCCGTCACTCCGGCTCCCGTCACCATCACGGTGTCTGATGCCTCCAAGGTGGCCGGCTCGGCTGACCCGACGTTCACAGGCGCGGTCTCTGGGCTTGTGGCCGAGGACGACCTGGGCGAGATCGCCTACAGCCGCATCGGCGATGACGAGGCCGTGGGAGCCTATGCCGGCGTGCTGACGGCAAGCTTCGCTGACAACCCGAACTACTCGGTGACGGTTGTCCCCGGTGACTTCACCATCACGGCTGCTCCTGTTCCCGAGGAGCCCGCACCTGACACGCCGAGTGGGACGACTCCTGATGACGAAGAGCCCGGCGGCACTACCCCCGAGGGCCCCACGCCGGGCAACCCCGGTGGCACCACCCCTGGCGGGACCACGCCTGGTGGTACCACTCCCGGCGGCACCACGCCGACTCCCGGCGGTACCACCCCCGGCAGCATCCTGCCGGTGGTCCCGACTCCGCCGACGCCGGCGCAGATCCCTGGCACGGTGCCTGACGGGGCGGCTGCCCCCGTCATCACGCCTCTCGTCGACGCGCTCGAGGGCGCGGCCGAGACCGTCATCGGCGAGGACGCCACGCCGCTCGCCGACATCGGCGACGAGGCCACCCCGCTGGCCGAGCGCCACGTGAGCTGCTGGGTGCACCTCTACATCATCCTCGGCATCATCGTCACGCTCGCCTACGCGGCATGCGTGGCGGCTCGCCGCGCGCTGTTCTCGCACCGCCTCAAGAAATACGAGGACGACCTCGCAGACGACGACAGCTCGCCTTCGAGGGAGCCTGTTCGCAAGGGCTTCGGGCTCGGCCCGATCCCGATGGCTCCGCGGGGCGCGACGGCGACGGCGTTCGCGAGCCAAAGCAAGTAGGGAAGGGCTGGATACACCTAATCCGTGTGCTTTTGCGCTGTTCCTGCGATAGAATGATGCCCAAGCACAACGAGGCGCCCGCAAGGGCGCACGGGAGACGAAGGAGAGAAACCCCTCATGAAGGTCAACCAGAAGAAGCTCGAGCCCGGCAAGGTCCGCCTCGAGGCCGTCGCCACCGTCGACGAGGTCAGCAACGTCCTGCAGGCGGCGCACGTGGCGTTCGCCCAGTCCATGGGCTTGCAGCCGCAGCAGGGCAAGACGGTCGCCGAGGTCGCCGAGGAGCACATGGGCATCAAGAACCTCGACTCCATCGTGGAGGCCAGCGCCATCGAGGCGCTCGTCCCGCTCGCGCTCGACAAGAAGAACATCGTGCCTCTGTTCCCGCCGAAGGCCGAGCCGAAGTCGCCGTTCAAGCGCGGCCGCCAGTTCTCCTTCGACGTGGAGGTCACGCTGAAGCCCGCCTACGAGCTCTCCTCGTACGACCCGGTCGAGGTCACCGTCCAGCCCTACCGCTTCAACGAGGCCGTCGTCGACGCGCAGATCGAGGAGATGGCGAAGCGCTACACCTCCTTCGTCGCAGACGACCCCCGTCCGGTCGAGAAGGGCGACAGCTGCCTCATCGCCATGAAGTGCTTCGAGAAGGGCGAGGAGCTCAAGGGCCTCAGCACCGAGGGCCGCACCTACACGGCCGGCAAGGGCTACATGCCCGAGGGCTTCGACGAGGCGATCCTGGGCATGCAGCCGGGCGAGACGAAGCAGTTCACCTTCGAGGGCCCCGGCATCGACGACGACTTCAACGAGATCACGCAGGTCATCGACTGCACGCTCACGGTGAAGGAGATCCAGAAGGAGGCGGTCCCCGCCATCGACGACGAGTGGATCGCCAAGAACATGCCCATGTACAAGGACCTCGCCGCGCTGCGCGCTGACATCGGCCGCAACCTCGAGCGCCAGGACCGCGAGCAGTACGACACCTACTGCATGCAGGCGGTCGCCTCCGAGCTCGGGCGCCGCTTCCAGGGCAAGATCGCCGACGAGGCCTACGAGGCCATGCGCGACAACCTCGTGCAGAACCTGCGCGTCAACCTGCAGCAGCAGGGCAAGGACTGGGAGGAGTTCGTGCAGGAGAACGGCGGCGAGCAGCAGTTCGGCATGATGCTCATGCTCCAGACGCGCGAGATGCTCGTGCAGGGCTTCGCGCTCGACGCGGTGTTCCGCCACGAGAAGCTCACGCTCACCGACGACGACATCAACGCCGCCTGCCGCATGATGAACCCGCAGGCGAACCCCAAGCAGATTCGCCAGCAGTTCGAGCAGTCGGGCCGCGGCTTCGCCCTGCGAGAGTCGGCCGAGCGCATGAAGGCCAACCGCTGGGCGCTCGAGCACGCGATCGTGAAGCATCCCGAGGAGGCACCTGCCGCAGCGCCTGAGGCGCCCGCAGCCGAGGAAGCCGCGGAGTAGCTCGCCCTTGCCGCACGCGAAGCCCCGAGAGAACAAGGCCGCAGCCCCCGCGCGAAAGGAGGCTGCGGCCTTTTCGCGCCCTCGCGGCGCTCGCGGCGCCCACGGCGCGAAGGGCGCTCGCAGCGCCCACGGCTCGCAGCAGCCCCCGCAGCCGCGCCCCACGGCCGCTGACTTCCTGCCCATGACGCGCGAGGCGGCGGCCGCGCGCGGGTGGGACGAGCTCGACTTCGTGTACGTGTCGGGCGACGCCTACGTCGACCACCCCTCGTTCGGCCACGCCATCATCACGCGCCTGCTCGAGGCGCACGGCTACCGCGTGGGCGTCATCGCGCAGCCCGACTGGCGCGACCCGGCCTCCGTCACCGTGCTCGGCGAGCCGCGCCTGGGCTTTCTGGTGTCGGCGGGCAACATGGACTCCATGGTGAACCACTACACCGTGGCCAAGAAGCGCCGTCACGCCGACGCGTTCACGCCGGGCGGCGAGGCGGGGCGCCGCCCCGACCACGCGGCGGTGGTGTACGCGAACCTCATCCGCCGCACCTACAAGAAGACGCCCGTCATCCTCGGCGGCATCGAGGCGAGCTTGCGTCGCCTGGCGCACTACGACTACTGGTCGGACTCCCTCAAGCGCTCCATCCTGCTCGACTCAGGCGCCGACCTCGTGAGCTACGGGATGGGGGAGCACTCCATCATCCAGATCGCCGACGCGCTCGCCGCGGGGCTCGCCGTCTCCGACCTCACGTTCATCGACGGCACCGTGTACCGGGCGCGCTCGCTCGAGCACGTGTACGACTACGAGCTCCTGCCCTCGTGGGACGCGATCCGCGCCGACAAGCTGAAGTACGCCGAGAGCTTCGCCGTCCAGTACGACAACGCCGATCCCGTCCGCGGCAAGCGCCTGGTCGAGCCCTACTCCGACCACGAGTTCGTGGTGCAGAACCCGCCCGCGCCCCCGCTGACCACCTCCGAGATGGACGCGGTCTACCGCCTGCCGTACGCGCGCACGTGGCACCCCGCCTACGACGCGGCCGGCGGCGTGCCCGCCATCGCCGAGGTGAAGTTCAGCCTCGCGAGCTGCCGCGGCTGCTTCGGCGAATGCTCGTTCTGCGCGCTCACGTTCCACCAGGGGCGCGTCATCTCGGCGCGCAGCCACGAGTCGCTCCTCGACGAGGCGCGCCTCATCACGCAGGACCCCGGGTTCAAGGGCTACATCCACGACGTGGGCGGCCCCACGGCGAACTTCCGCGCGCCGGCCTGCTCGCACCAGCTCGAGCGCGGCGCGTGCGCGCGCAAGCGCTGCCTTGTGCCCGAGCCCTGCCGCGCCATGGACGTGAGCCACGCCGACTACGTGGAGCTTCTGCGGAAGCTGCGCGCGCTGCCGGGCGTGAAGAAGGTGTTCGTGCGCTCGGGCATCCGCTTCGACTACGTGATGGCCGACCCCGACCCCGCGTTCCTGCGCGAGCTCGTGGCCCACCACGTGTCGGGCCAGCTCAAGGTGGCGCCCGAGCACGTGTCCGACGAGGTCCTGCGCCACATGGGCAAGCCCTCCCGCGCGGTGTACGACGCGTTCGTGCGCGCCTACGAGGCTGAGAACAGGCGCGCGGGCAAGAAGCAGTACCTCGTGCCCTACCTCATGTCGTCGCACCCCGGCTCAACGCTCAAGGAGGCCGTCGAGCTCGCCGAGTTCTGCCGCGACATGGGCTACAACCCCGAGCAGGTGCAGGACTTCTACCCCACGCCCTCGACCATCTCCACCTGCATGTACTACACCGGCGTCGACCCGCGCACCATGCAGCCCGTCTACGTGCCGCGCTCACCGCACGAGAAGGCCCTGCAGCGCGCCCTCATCCAGTACCGCAACCCCGCCAACTACGACCTGGTGGCCGAGGCGCTCGCGAAGGCGGGCCGCCGCGACCTCATCGGCTACGGCCCCGAATGCCTCATCCGCCCCCGCAAGCCCCGCAGCTCCCGAAACCCCGCGAAGGGGAGAGGAAAAAAACGTTCTTGAAATCCTTCCTGCGCGCGCATATAATATCTCTTTGCGTCTGCGTGTGTTATGGATACACCCGGACGCGTGGTTAGACGGAGTCGCGGCGCCGAGCCTCCATCGGCGCATGATCGGCAATCGCCTGGCCATGTAACGTAGAGGAGGTCCTTGGTGTGCGGAGAGGCGCGCGAGCAAGGGTCTCGGCGAGCTGCCGCCGACGTTCCACCTGCCGTCACCAGGCGCGGGGCGCAGGCGCGCTAGCTCGAAGGTACAGGAAAGGTTGAACTGTGGGTATTAAACAGTACAAGCCGACAAGCCCCGGCCGACGCTTCCAGACGGTCTCCGACTTCGCGGAGATCACCACGTCGAAGCCGGAGAAGTCGCTGCTTGCGCCGAAGCCTAAGAAGGCCGGGCGCAACAACTACGGCCGCATCACCACCCGTCATCAGGGTGGCGGCAACAAGCAGCGCTACCGCATCATCGACTTCAAGCGCAACAAGGACGGCGTGCCCGCCAAGGTCGCCACGATCGAGTACGATCCCAACCGCTCGGCTCGCATCGCCCTCCTGCACTACGTCGACGGCGAGAAGCGCTACATCATCCACCCCAAGGGCCTCAAGGTAGGCGACATGGTGGTAAGCGGCCCCGAGGCCGACATCAAGCCCGGCAACGCTCTGCCGCTGGCCAACATCCCCGTCGGCACGCTCGTCCACAACGTCGAGCTGCAGCCGGGTCGCGGCGCGGCGATCGCCCGCTCCGCTGGCACCAGCATTCAGCTCATGGGCAAGGAAGGCAAGTACGCCATCCTGCGCATGCCCTCCTCCGAGATGCGCCGCGTGCTCCTCACGTGCCGCGCCACCATCGGCGAGGTCGGCAACGCCGAGCACTCCAACATCAAGATCGGCAAGGCCGGCCGCAAGCGCTGGATGGGCGTTCGCCCCACCGTCCGCGGCACCGTCATGAACCCGGTCGACCATCCGCATGGCGGCGGCGAGGGCAAGAACAAGTCCGCTGGCCGTCATCCGGTCACGCCGTGGGGCGTTCCCACCAAGGGCCATCGCACCCGCAACCCCAAGAAGGCGTCGAGCCGCTTGATCATTCGCCGTCGCAAGAAGTAGCGCGTGACACTTTAAGGAGTAAAAGTGAGCAGAAGTTTGAAAAAGGGTCCTTTCGTAGAACCGCGCCTTCTGGGTCGTATCGAGGCTATGAACGCGGCTGGCGAAAAGAACGTCATCAAGACCTGGTCCCGTGCCAGCACCATCTTCCCCGAGATGGTCGGCCACACCATCGCCGTTCACGATGGTCGCAAGCACGTGCCGGTATACATCACCGAGTCCATGGTTGGCCACAAGCTGGGCGAGTTCGCCCCGACCCGCACGTTCAAGGGTCATTCGGCCGACAAGGGCAAGAAGCGATAGGATAGGGGTGAACAATGGAAGTTAAGGCAGTATCCCGCTACGTTCGCGTCTCCCCTCGCAAGGCTCGCGTCGTTGTCGACCTGGTTCGCGGCAAGTCCGTCGAGCAGGCTCGTGAGATTCTGGCATTTACCAACCGCGCCATCGCGGAGACCGTCGAGAAGACGCTCAACTCCGCCGTGGCCAACGCTGAGCACAACAACCACCTGCGCGCCGACACGCTCGTCGTGAAGGCCGCCTACGTGGACGAGGGCCCGACGCTGAAGCGCATCCGCCCGCGTGCCAAAGGCTCCGCGTCGCGCATCAACAAGCGCACCAGCCACATCACCATCATCGTCGCACCGCGAGAGGAGGCATAAAGTCCATGGGTCAGAAAGTCAGCCCTACTGGGTTCCGCCTGGGTATCACCGAGGATTGGCGCAGCCGTTGGTACGCCGACAAGAACTACGCCGCTACCCTCGAGAACGATCTTGCCATCCGCAAGTTCCTGGACACCTACCTTGCCCGTGCCGCTGTCTCCAAGGTTGAGATCGAGCGCGCCGGCGACAAGATCAAGGTCATCATCACCACGGCCCGCCCGGGCGTGGTCATCGGCAAGAAGGGCGCCGAGATCGACGCCCTGCGCAAGAAGCTCGAGAAGGTCGCCTCCGGCCCCGTCTCCGTCGAGGTCGTCGAGATCAAGCGCCCCGAGCTTGACGCCGTGCTGATCGCCCAGTCCGTGGCCGAGCAGCTCGAGGGCCGCGTCGCCTTCCGTCGCGCCATGCGCAAGGCCGTCCAGTCCGCCCGCAAGTCCGGTGCCAAGGGCATCCGCATCCAGTGCTCCGGCCGCCTCGGCGGCGCCGAGATGAGCCGCCGCGAGTGGTACCGCGAGGGTCGCGTGCCGCTGCACACCCTGCGCGCCAAGATCGACTACGGCTTCGCCACCGCCGCCACCACCATGGGCTCCATCGGCGTCCAGGTGTGGGTCTACCACGGCGACGTGCTCCCCGGCCAGAAGGCTCCGCAGCCGGCTCTCGAGGGAAGCTCCCGCCCGAGCCGCCGTCGCAACGATCGTAACGAGAGGGGGCACAAGTAATGCTCGTACCTAAGCGCGTCAAGCACCGCAAGGTGCAGCGTGGTTCCATGAAGGGCAAGGCCAAGGGCGGCACGCGCCTGAACCACGGTTCTTACGGCATCCAGGCCCTTGAGGCCCACTGGATCACCAACCGCCAGATCGAGGCAGCTCGTATCGCCATGACCCGCTACATGAAGCGTGGCGGCAAGGTGTGGATCACGATCTTCCCCGACAAGCCGATCACCTCGAAGCCCGCCGAGACCCGCATGGGTTCCGGCAAGGGCAACCCCGAGGGCTGGGTAGCTGTCGTCAAGCCGGGTCGCATCATGTTCGAGATCGACGGCGTTGACGAGGAGACGGCCAAGGAGGCCCTGCGCCTCGCCATCAACAAGCTGCCCATCAAGTGCAAGATTGTCACTCGCGAGACGGAAGGGCAGGAATAAATGAAAGCAGCAGAGATTCGTGAACTTTCTGCCGAAGACCTGCAGGCGAAGTTGAAGGAGGCGCGCGCTGAGCTGTTCAACCTGCGCTTCCAGATGGCCACGAGCCAGCTCGACAACACCGCCCGCGTCAAGCAGGTTAAGAAGGACATCGCGCGCATCCAGACCGAGATGCGTGCTCGTGAGCTGAGCGCGTAGCTTAAGGGAAGGTGTGAGAAATGACTGAAGAGCGCAATTTGCGTAAGGTCCGTCAGGGCGTCGTGGTCAGCGACACCAATGACAAGACCATCGTGGTAGCCGTCGAGCAGCGCAAGCCCCATCCGGTGTACGGCAAGATGATGACCACCACGAAGAAGTTCCATGCCCATGATGAGAACAACGAAGCCGGCGTCGGCGACACCGTTCAGATCATGGAGACGCGCCCGCTGTCCAAGATGAAGCGCTGGCGCCTCGTGAAGATCGTCGAGAAGGCCAAATAGCGCGTGTGCGTTGCATGCAGCTATCTTTTTAGGAAAGTTAGGTAAAGCATATGATTCAGATGCAATCCATGCTCGCGGTGGCCGACAACTCCGGCGCTCGCAAGGTGCAGTGCATCAAGGTCCTCGGCGGCTCCAAGCGCCGCTATGCGGGCCTCGGTGATGTGATCATCTGCAGCGTGAAAGAGGCTATGCCCAACGGTAACGTGAAGAAGGGCGAGGTCGTCCGCTGCGTGATCGTGCGCGTGAAGAAGGAGGTCCGTCGCGCCGACGGCTCCTACATCCGCTTCGACCAGAACGCCGCCGTTCTGATCAACAACGACGGCTCTCCGCGCGGCACCCGCATCTTCGGGCCCGTCGCTCGCGAGCTCCGCGACAAGAAGTACATGAAGATCGTGTCTCTGGCACCGGAAACGCTCTAAGGGAGGTGTCAGTCATGAAAATGCATGTGAAGAAGGGCGATACCGTCAAGATCCTGTGCGGCAAGGACAAGGGCAAGCAGGGCAAGATCCTGCGCTCGATCCCGCAGAAGCAGCGCGTGGTCGTCGAGGGCGCCAACATGATGAAGAAGGCCATGCGCCCGACTCAGGCGAACCCGCAGGGCGGCATCTCCACCGTTGAGGCCCCCATCCACGTCTCCAACGTGATGCTGGTGTGCCCGCACTGCAACCAGGCGTCCCGCGTCTCCAAGCGCGTGAACGAGGCCGGCAAGAAGGTCCGCGTCTGCAAGAAGTGCGGCAAGGACATCGACTAGGCCGACCTTGGCGGCACAGGAGCCGCGTCTAGCTCCGGTCGTTGGACGAAGCCAACTCCCTCCGCTAGCCACGTCTCCTGCACTCGCCAAGCTCACCCTCGTAGGGGATGAGAGATAATTTTCTGCCGCCGCAAGAGCGGCGGCAGAACGCTATTTTGAGCGCATGGGTTGACCGGGGAGGGGCTTTCAGGTAAAGTCTCTTCTTCGGGCGCCCATGCGCTCTATGGCCCTGGGATACCAGGGACGCGGGGTCGGAAATCCCGCGTTTAATTCATCGACGGAAAGGTTTCACCTATGGCTCCTCGTTTGAAGGAAAAGTATCAGAACGAGATCGTCGCCAAGCTCGAGAGCGAGCTCGGCATCACCAACATCAACCAGGTTCCGCGTCTCGAGAAGATCGTCGTGAACATGGGCGTGGGCGCTGCCGCCGGCGACTCCAAGCTGCTCGACGCCGCCATGAACGACATGCGCATCATCACCGGCCAGCAGCCCTGCGTCACCCGCGCCAAGAAGTCCATCGCCGGCTTCCACGTGCGCGAGGGCCAGGCCATCGGCTGCAAGGTCACCCTGCGCGGCAACCGCATGTGGGAGTTCCTCGATCGCCTGCTGGCGACCGCCCTTCCCCGCGTGCGCGACTTCCGCGGCATCTCGCCGAAGAGCTTCGACGGCCGCGGCAACTACACGCTCGGCATCACCGAGCAGCTGATCTTCCCCGAGATCGACTACGACAAGATTGATCGCACCCGCGGCATGGACGTCACGTTCGTGACCACGGCTGACGATAACGAGAGCGCCTTCGCGCTGCTTTCCGCGCTGGGCTTCCCGTTCAAGAGCAAGTAAACCAGACAGCCGCCTCGCAAGGGGCGGCTTGTTTGCGTAACCTCAGGCAACAAGACCTGAAGCATGGGGTTTCGGGTCTTTAAGCAAGAAAGAAGGAATGCATGGCTAAGAAATCGATGATCGCCAAAGCCAAGCGCGAGCCGAAGTTCTCCACGCGTCAGCACAACCGCTGCACGCGTTGCGGACGCCCCCGTGCTTACTATCGCAAGTTCGGCCTGTGCCGCATCTGCTTGCGTGAATTGGCCAACAAAGGCGAGCTGCCCGGCGTGACCAAGTCTTCCTGGTAAGAGCTGGCACACGTTTAGGGTGTGTCGACGTGAAAGGCGGAGGCGCTAAGGGCGCCGACGAACCGAACGCTCGGCTCATCACGAATCAAAGGAGAAAACAAACATGACAATGACCGATCCCATCGCAGATATGCTTACGCGCGTGCGTAATGCCCAGTCTGCCGGCAAGGAAACGGTGTCCATGCCCTCGAGCAAGAAGCTCATCGAGATTGCTCGCATCATGGACCAGGAGGGCTACATCCGCGGTTACGAGGTAATCGACGGCGAGCCCCGCGCGACGCTTGAGATCACGCTGAAGTACGGCCCGAAGAAGGCCAAGACCATCCGCGGCATCAAGCGCATCTCCAAGCCCGGCCTGCGCATCTACGCCGGCAAGGACGAGCTGCCCCGCGTGCTCGGCGGCCTCGGCACGGCAATCATCTCGACGAGTCACGGCGTCATGACCGACCGCGATGCCCGCAAGAAGGGCGTCGGCGGCGAGGTCATCGCTTACATCTGGTAGGAAAGGGAGGTATTGCATTATGTCTCGTATCGGCAAGATGCCCGTCACCGTTCCTGCTGGCGTTGACGTGACCATCGACGGCACCACGGTGACCGTCAAGGGCCCCAAGGGTGAGCTCACGCGCACCTTTCAGCCCTGCATGACCATCACGCAGGAGGGCAGCGAGATCATCGTCTCCCGTCCTGATGACACCCGTGAGTCCAAGAGCTTCCACGGCCTGACCCGCACCCTCATCCACAACATGGTCGAGGGCGTGTCCGCCGGCTTCTCCAAGAAGCTGCAGCTCGTGGGCGTCGGCTACCGCGCCGCGCTCAAGGGCAAGGACCTCGAGATGCAGCTCGGCTACTCGCATCCCGTTCTGGTGGAGGCCCCCGAGGGCATCACCTTCGAGGTTCCCAGCCAGACCGAGATCGTCGTCTCCGGCCCCTCCAAGGAGCAGGTCGGCCAGGTTGCCGCGAACATCCGCAAGTGGCGCAAGCCGGAGCCCTACAAGGGCAAGGGCATCCGCTACGAGGGCGAGCATGTCCGTCGCAAGGTTGGCAAGGCTGGCAAGGACTAAGCGTCCGCTCGGTATCTGATTGAAGGGATTATCAATGAATAAGCTTCAGAAAAAGCAGGCCGGGTTGGCACGTCGCCATCGTCGCGTTCGCGCGAAGATCTCTGGCACGGCGGCTCGTCCTCGTCTGTGCGTTACGCGCAGCAACAACAACATCTACGTTCAGTTCGTCGATGACGTTGCCCACACCACCATCTGCGGCGTCTCCACGCTCGGCCCTGAGTTCAAGGCCACGGGCAAGAGGGGCGGCAACGTCGAGGGCGCCTCTGCCCTCGGTGAGATCGCCGGCAAGCTGGCACTGGAAAACGGCGTGACGGAAGTTGTGTTCGACCGTGGCGGCCACCTGTATCACGGACGCGTCAAGGCTCTGGCCGAGGCTGCCCGTGAAGCTGGTTTGAAATTCTAGAAGGGGTTTTAGCTTATGGCTCGTAAACAACAGCAGGAGAACGCCGTTCCTGAGCTCCAGGAGCGCGTCGTCAGCATCAACCGCGTTTCCAAGACCGTCAAGGGCGGCCGCCGCATGCAGCTCACGGCCCTCGTGGTCGTCGGCGACGGCAAGGGCCGCGTCGGCGTGGGCATGGGCAAGTCCGCCGAGGTTCCCACCGCCATCAAGAAGGGCGTCGAGGACGCGAAGAAGAACATGTTCTCGGTCCCGCTGACCGAGGGCGGCACCATTCCCCACGAGGTGCTCGGCGAGTACGGCGCCGGCCGCGTGCTGCTGAAGCCGGCCGTTCCCGGTACCGGCGTCATCACCGGCGGCTCCGTCCGCGCGCTGCTCGAGCTTGCCGGCGTGAAGAACGTCATCGGCAAGTCCCTCGGCACCGACAACGCCATGAACATCGTGAAGGCTGCCGCCGAGGGCCTCAAGTCCCTCGAGAGCCCGGCTGAGGTTGCCGCTCGTCGCGACAAGTCCGTCGGCGAGATCTTTGGCTGGAAGGAGCAGAAGTAATGTCTGACGCGAAGAAGACCCTGCGCATCACGCAGGTGAAGAGCGCCATCGGTCGCAAGGCCGACCAGGGCAAGACGCTCAAGGCTCTCGGCCTCGGCAAGATCGGCCGCACGGTGGAGCAGGTGGACAACGAGTCCGTCCGCGGCATGATCTTCAAGGTGAAGCATCTTATCGAAGTTGAAGAGCTTTAGCTCTTCAACTTCTACGCCGACGCTGCGGTTTCGTACGGCACCTAGCCTAGCCCCTTGTTTGGGGCGCGGCGCGGCGCGAAGGCCGCTTGGCCCCAAGGCGGGGCTATTCCAGGCACCGTACGAACCCTCGCTGACTTAGCCGTCCATGTGAGGGGCAGTTGGCTGTAATGGATGAGAGCATATTAATGTTCTTATTCGGGTATAATGCTGTTCGGCGCGCCTTCTCATGAGGTGCGCCGTTGGCATAGTATTTGGAAGTTTGCTGGCGGCGAGCTGCCAGCATCGGGGGAGGGGCGAACCTGCTCCCCCGAAGCGTAATAAGGAGATTGACTCAATGGAACTCAAGGATCTGAAGCCTGCTGAGGGCTCTAAGAAGAACCGCAAGCGTGTGGGCCGCGGCCCTGCGTCCGGCCATGGCAAGACGGCCGGCCGCGGCATGAACGGCCAGAAGTCCCGCGCCGGCGGTGGCAAGGGTCCGGGCTTCGAGGGCGGCCAGACGCCGCTCGCCCGTCGTCTGCCGAAGCTCCCCGGCTTCCGCAACTTCAACCGCGTGGAGTACCTGCCGGTGAACGTGAGCCGCCTCGAGGCGAAGTACGAGGCCGGCGAGGTCGTCGACGGCGAGTCCCTGTGCGCCAAGGGCATCATCAAGCATGCCGACGCGCTCGTGAAGGTGCTCGGCGACGGCGAGATCACCAAGGCCCTCACGGTCAAGGTCGATAAGGTTTCTGCTTCCGCCAAGGCGAAGATCGAAGCAGCTGGAGGAAAGGTCGAAGAGCCTTGCTAAGCTCGATCATAGACGCGTTCAAGGTACCGGAGCTGCGCAAGAAGATCCTCTTCACGCTGGCGATCCTCGCGCTCTACCGCTTCGGCGCCTATGTGCCGGTCCCGGGCATCCCGTTCCATGACTTCGCCACGGCCTTCGCGGACACCGGCGTCGCCATGACGATGCTCGACCTGTTCACCGGCGGTGCGCTGTCGAACTTCTCGGTGTTCTCGCTGGGCATCATGCCCTACATCACCGCATCGATCATCATGCAGCTGATGCAGGGCGTCATCCCCGCCGTGGGCCGCTGGGCGCGTGAGGGTGACTCCGGTCGCCGCAAGATCACGCAGGTCACGCGCTACCTCACGCTGGGCCTGGGCCTCATCAACGCCATCGGCTACCTGCTGCTGTTCAAGTCGCCGGCCTACGGCGTGGTGTTCTCCACCGAGGTCCCCGAGATCGTCACCGACATCGTCATCGTATTCACGCTGGTCGCCGGCACCGCCTTCATCATGTGGATGGGCGAGCTCATCACCCAGCGCGGCATCGGCAACGGCATGTCGCTCATCATCTTCGTGAGCATCGTGTCCCGCGTGCCCTCCGCCATCTTCTCGTCCGTGAACCTCACGGGCGATCTGGGCATGGGCATCGCGCTCACCATCCTGATCCTGGCCGTGGTGCTCGTGTGCATCCCGCTGATCATCTACGTGGAGCGCGCGCAGCGCCGCATCCCGGTGAACTACGCCAAGCGCGTCCAGGGACGCAAGATGATGGGCGGCCAGTCCACCTACATCCCGCTGAAGGTGAACGCTGCGGGCGTCATCCCGATCATCTTCGCGAGCTGCATCATCTACTTCCCGGCGCAGCTGGCGGCCATCTTCAACGTGGATTGGCTGACGACGTTCGCGAACTGGTGCTCCACCGGCGTGGTGAACTGGATCCTCACGCTCGTGCTCATCGTGTTCTTCGCGTACTTCTACACCTCCATGGTGTTCAACCCCGAGGAGACGGCTGACAACATCCGCAAGCAGGGCGGCTTCATCCCGGGCGTGCGTCCGGGCTCGGCCACCGTCACCTACATCAAGAACGTGATCCACCGCATCACGCTGCCGGGCGGCCTGTTCATCGCCTTCATCGCCGTGGTGCCCACGATCATCTTCTACTTCACGGGCAACCAGCTCATCCAGTCGTTCGGCGGCACCTCGATCCTCATCATGATCGGCGTCGCGCTCGACACCATGAGCAAGGTCGAGAGCCAGCTGAAGCAGCACAACTACGAGGGCTTCTTCAAGTAGGGAAATCTCGCACGTTAACTGGAGAGAGGACCCGTCTCGCAAGGGGCGGGTCCTCTCTTTTGCTAGAATAGAACCACCAATCTGTCCACCATCGAAAGGATCGACTGAAATGAACATTGTGTTGCTGGGTGCACCGGGTGCCGGCAAGGGCACGCAGGCGGCGAAGCTCGTCGAAGAGGAGGGCCTGTGCCACATCTCCACGGGTGACATTCTGCGCGCGGCGGTGAAGAACCAGACTCCTCTGGGCGTGAAGGCCAAGGGCTACATGGACGCCGGCGATCTGGTGCCGGATGACCTGATCATCGACCTCATGAAGGAGCGCATTCAGCAGCCTGACACCGAGAAGGGCGTCATCCTCGACGGTTTCCCGCGCACGACCACCCAGGCCGTGGCGCTCGACACCATGCTCGCCGAGCTCGGCCGCCCGCTCGACGCGGCGCTGCTGATCGACGTGGAGGCCGAGGTCATCGTGAACCGCCTCTGCTCGCGCCGCATGTGCAAGGAGTGTGGGCACATCGGCTCCGCCGCTGACGCGGCGTGCCCGAAGTGCGGCGGCGAGATGTACCAGCGCGACGACGACAACGAGGCCACGGTGCGCAACCGCCTCGACGTGTACGAGAAGTCCACGAGTCCGCTCATCGACTACTACCGCGGCTGCGAGCTGCTCGTCACCATCGACGGCGACCGCGACCCGCAGGTGGTCTACGCCGACGTCAAGGAGGCCCTGAAGCTCTAGGCTCCGCCTGCCCTGACGGTACCTGCGCTCTCTTGGGGACGTGATCCCGCGCCAGCGTGTCTGGCGCGGGATTTTTTCGTATAATGGACTGACATGCCTACCATTCGCCAGAACATCTCCTACGCCTACAAGCGCTCGGTCAAGCCCTACCGCGCGTCGATCGTCCACATCGTGCGCTCGGTGGCGGTGCTCTTCCTCGCAGCGCTGCTGCTCGAGGTGTTCGTCTTCAACTACAACTACTTCGCCACGCTGTCGAACAAGCCGATCAACCTGAAGGACCAGATCGAGCTTGCGAAGGGCGACGACGGGCTGTTCCGCTTGACGGCGGTCGACCACGTGATGGAGTTCAAGAACCTCAACACCGAGGTGCGCAACATCCGCATCGACTTCGACGAGCACCAGCCGGCGCAGAACCTGCGCGTGAAGGTCCAGTTCACCGACGACGCGCACCACACCTACTTCGACTCCACCGAGTACACCGTCGGCGTGCCCGAGGTGGACGTCTCCACGTACGTCACCGAGAGCGAGTACATCAACCTCAACACCGCGGGCTACGTGAACAACCTGCGCATCGAGGTCGTCGGCGACGAGGTGACCTACCCCATCAAGCTCTGGACGGTCTCGCTCAACGCGCACTGCCCCTTCACCTTCAGCGGCGCGCGCTTCACTGCGGCGTTCGGCCTGCTTCTGCTGTGCTTCATGTTCCGCCCGCGCTCGTCGATCTACCGCATCAACATCGTGGAGAACCCGCGCCGCTCGAAGGCGGGCGTCATCGGGATGGTCGCCGTCGAGATGGCGCTCGTGAGCTCGCTTCTGTTCTTCGGGTCGAACCTCGTGGGCGTGGCCACCTCGAGCTACAACTTCGGCTCGTGGGACGGCACCTCGGTGGTGAACACCTTCGAGGTGGGGGGCGACAACGCCCAGCAGTACGCCGAGCTCGCGCGCGCCATGGCCAAGGGCCAGCTCTACCTCGACGAGGAGCCGCCCCAGTGGCTGCAGGACATGCCCGACCCCTACGACAAGGGCGCCCGCGACGAGGCGCAGAAGGAGACGGGGGAGGCGTACCTGTTCGACGTGGCCTACTACGAGGGGCACTACTACGTGTACTTCGGCGTGGTGCCGGTGCTTCTGTTCTACCTGCCGTTCTACCTGGTGACGGGTGCGAGCTTCCCCACGGCCGTCGGCGTCCTCATAGCGGCCCTCGCCTTCATCCTCGGCTGCTCGGCGCTGCTCGACCGCTTCGCGCGCTACCACTTCAAGCGCGTGAGCCTGGGGCTCTACCTGCTGCTGCAGATCCCGCTCGTGTTCTGCTGCGGCATCCTCTACCTGGTGAAGTTCCCCACGTTCTACTCGCTGCCCATCATGTGCGGGCTGGCGTTCTCGGTGTGGGGGCTGTACTGCTGGATGCGCGGGCGCCTCTCGAAGCACGCGTGCGCGTGGTATCTGGCCGGGTCGCTCTGCATGGCGCTCGTGGCGGGATGCCGCCCGCAGCTGCTCGCGCTCTCGCTCTTGGCGTTCCCGCTGTTCTGGCGCACCTACATCACGAAGCGCCGCCTGCTCACCCCGGCGGGCGCGCGCGAGTTCGCGTGCCTAATCGCGCCGTACGTGGTGGTGGCCGCGGGCATCATGGGCTACAACTACGCGCGCTTCGGGTCCCTCACCGACTTCGGCGCCAACTACAACCTCACGGTGAACGACATGACCAAGCGCGGCATGAACGTCGGCCGCCTCGCACCCGCGTTCTTCGCGTACTTCCTGCAGCCGCCCAACGTCACCGGCACGTTCCCGTTCATCCAGGCGGTGGACTTCAGCACCACCTACATGGGGCAGACCATCAAGGAGGTCACCTTCGGCGGCATCTTCGCGTGCCTGCCCGTGCTGTGGATCCTGCCGTTCGCGCGCCGCATCCTCGACCTGCGCCGCCGCGCGCGCTCCACGCGCACCATCATGGGCGTCATCGTGGTGCTGCTCGCCTCGGGCGTGCTCGTGGCCCTGCTCGACGCGGAGATGGCGGGCATCCTGCAGCGCTACTACGCCGACTTCAGCTTCATGTTCCTGGCGGCGGTGGTGCTCCTGGCGTTCATCGTGAACGAGAACATGGCGGCGGGCTCGACGGCGCACGTGATCGGCATGAAGGTGCTGCTCGTGCTGGTCGCGCTCAGCGTGCTGTACAGCGCGCTTCTGTGCTTCGTGCCCGAGACGGGCTGGTACTCGGACATCTATCCGTGGGCCTATCAGGATATAATTGAAACCGCCCAATTCTGGACCTAAGGAAGGGATAACGACATGAAGCTGATCATCGCGAAATCGTACGAGGACATGAGCCGCCGCGCCGCCGACGTGCTGGCTGCGCGCGTGAAGGAGCAGCCGAGCTGCGTGCTGGGCCTGGCCACGGGCTCGACCCCCATCGGACTGTACGCTGATCTGGTGAGCGACTACGAGGCGGGCGAGATCAGCTTCGCCGACGTGGAGACGTACAACCTCGACGAGTACCGCGGTCTTTCCGGCGACCACGACCAGAGCTACCGCTACTTCATGAACGACAACCTGTTCGACCACGTGGACATCGACAAGGCGCGCACGCACGTGCCCGACGGCGCCTGCGCTGACGCCGAGGAGGCGTGCGCTGCGTACGAGGCGGCCATCGAGGCGGCCGGCGGCGTGGACATCCAGCTCCTCGGCCTCGGGCACAACGGGCACATCGGGTTCAACGAGCCGTGCGACGAGTTCCCGAAGGCCACGCACTGCGTGCAGCTCACCGAGAGCACCATCAACGCGAACAGCCGTCTGTTCAACTCCGTTGACGAGGTGCCGCGCGAGGCGTATACCATGGGCATCGGCACCATCATGAAGGCCCGCGAGATCCTCGTGGTGGCCAACGGCGAGGGCAAGGCCGACATCGTGCGCCGCGCGTTCTTCGGCCCCGTGACGCCCGAGGTCCCCGCGTCCATCCTGCAGTTCCATCCCAACGTGACGGTGATCGTCGACGAGGAGGCCGGAAGGCTCTGCGAGTAGGTCCCGAGAAAGGACGTGCCCATGATAATCAAGAACGGCTTGGCGTTTGACGGCGAGGGGTTCGTCGCGCGTGACGTGCTCGTCTCGGGCGGCATGTTCGCCGAGGCGGACGCGGCCGCCGGCGCCGCGAGCGCGGGCGCGAACAGCGCGGGCGCGGGTGACGTCATCGACGCCGCCGGCTGCTACGTGATCCCCGGCTTGGTGGACCTGCACTTCCACGGCGCCGCGGGCGGCGACGTGTCGGACGGCGACGACGGCGGGCTGCACGCGATGGGCGCCTACGAGGCGTCGCGCGGCATCGGCGCCATGTGCCCGGCCACCATGACGCTGTCCGAGGAGATACTCGGGCACGCGCTGGGCGTCGCGGCGGCCTTCGAGCCGGCTGATGACGAGGCCGAGCTCGTGGGCGTCAACATGGAGGGCCCCTTCATCTCGCCCTCGAAGGTGGGGGCGCAGAACCCCGAGTACGTGCACGTCCCCGACGCGGCGATGTTCCGCCGCCTCCAGGAGGCGTCCGGCGGCCTCATCAAGCTGGTCGACATCGCGCCCGAGGAGCCCGGCGCCATGGAGTTCGTCGAGGAGCTGGGGGGCGAGGTGCGCGTCTCGCTCGCGCACACCTGCACCGACTACGACACGGCCGCGCTCGCCTTCGAGAAGGGCGCGCGGCACCTCACGCACCTGTACAACGCCATGAACTCCATGCACCACCGCAAGCCCGGTCCCATCCCGGCGGCGGCCGAGCGCGACGACGTGACGGCTGAGATCATCGCCGACGGCGTGCACATCCACCCGGCCATGGTGCGCCTGGCGTTCAACCTGTTCGGCGATGACCGCATGATCCTGATCTCGGACACGCTGCGCGCCGCGGGCATGCCCGACGGGGTGTACGACCTCGGCGGGCAGGACGTCACGGTGAAGGGCTTTGAGGCGCGCATCGACAACGGCGCGCTCGCCGGCTCGGTGAGCGACCTCATGCGCTGCCTCTACGTCGCGGTGCATGACATGCGGATACCGCTCGCAAGCGCTGTGAAGGCCGCTGCGTCCAACCCGGCGCGCGCCCTGGGGCTGGAGGGTCGCTACGGCACCCTGGACGCAGGGGCGGTCGCCAACGCCGTCCTGCTCGACCAGGAGACGCTCGAGGTGAAGCAGGTCATCCTCCGCGGCAAGGCGCTGTAGGGCCGCTGCGGCGCACGGCAGCGCGCGCCGCGGGAAGGCTTCCCGGAAAACGAGAGGACCCCCCGGAGGGAGGGTCCTCTCTTCGTTCGCAGGGGCTCTCAGCCTTGCGCGGGCTTCTTGCGCAGACTTCGTCCTTACAGCTCGGGGAGGGAGGCGGCGGCCACGGACTGGCCGACCCGGCGCATCATCTCGTCGGGCAGCGTCACGTTCACCTTCGCCGCCAGCTCGGGGTGCTCCTCTCCCAGCACGCGGTTGCACTCGCTGATGATGAGGTCCCCGCCGACGCCCGAGGTCACGCGACCCAGGATCAGCAGCGTGTCGATCTCGTAGAAGGCGCTGTACAGCACGAGGGTGTGCGCCAGGTACACGCCGATGGAGCGGAAGATGTCGAGCGCGCCGGCATGCCCCTCGTTGGCCAGGCCCTGGACCACCTTCAGCTTCTCGGCGGGGGAGAGCTCGGGGTCAAGCTCGATGCCCGCGGCCGGCGCCAGCTTGATCACGCAGTCCTGGCTGAAGTACTTGCAGCCCACGCCGAAGTCGCCCGACCACTCGTCCTGCATCGCGGTGGGCGCGAGGTCGACCGGCGCGAAGGCCAGCTCGTTGATCCAGCCGAGCACGTTGCCCTCGGCGTTCACGTAGCCCACGGCTTCGGACGTGCCCATGGCGATGCCGAGGATGTTGCCCTTGCCGGTGGACATGAAGCCCGCCAGCGCCGTCACGTCGCCGTCGTTGGCCACCACGAGCGGCACGTCGCCGATCTCGGCGGCGGCGCGCGTGTAGATGCTCTTGACCTCCTCGCGGCGCTCGCGCGGCACCTTGATGAACAGCGACGCCACCATGGGCTGGTTGTTCACGTAGTCGCCCGCGGAGGACACGCCGATGGCGTCGACGCGCGGCATCTTGGAGGCGGCCGTCTTGAAGGCGGTCACGATCTCGTTGAAGTGGTAGGCGGGGTCCTCGGTGACCTTGGGGAACCACACGACCTCCTCGGAGTACACCGACTCGCCGTCGATGACGGCCGACACCTTGCGGTCGGAGCCGCCCGCGTCGAAGCCGATGCGGCAGCCCTCGGTGTGCCCGCCGATGGCCTTGGGGGCCTCGTTGGCGGCGGGGAAGTCAGCCTCGGACACCGCCACCACCTCGAGGTCCTTCTCGTAGAGGTCGTCCACGAAGCCGTGGTCGAAGGCGCGGGCGCCCTGCGGGCTGTACATGGCGGCGATCTTCTCGGCGATGTCGTCGCAGCCGCAGACGTAGACCTTGAAGCCGCCGATGCTCCACAGCGAGAACTTGATGAGGCGCTCGACGTAGCGCAGGTCGGCCTCGGCGAACTCGCCGCCGCGGATCGCGCTCTCGCGCACGGAGATCAGGCCGTCCTCGCGTTCGACGGCCACCTTGACGGGGTGCGTGGCGCCTTTGAGGTACTCGCGCATCCACACGCCGAAGGGGACGTAGTCGCCATCCAGGACGGGCATGTTCTCGACGGAATACTCGATGCCCAGGTAGTTGCTCATGTTCTTCCTTTCTCGGAGAAGCGTTTGCAAGGGGTGGGGGAGGCCGGTTCTCGTGGGGAGGGCCGGCCCCGCAGGGGAGGCTAGCCCCGCGGGGGAGGCTAGCCCTCCAGGATCTCGGTCAGGATGCGCTCGGTCATGGCCAGGGCGCGCGGCACGTGGAAGGGTCCCTTGAACGTGGAGCCCTTCGTGGAGGGCATGGTGGGCTTGCCGTCGCGGCGCAGATAGCCGTACCACTCGCCGTACTCCGGGTCGGCGAAGTGCTCGCGCGCGTAGTCGAGCGTCTTGAAGAACCACTCCAGGAAGTACGGGTCGCGCGTGTCGCGGTACGCCTTCGACGCGGCGATCATGATCTCGTTGTGGGGCCACCACAGCTTCATGTCGTGCTCGTACGCCTCGGGCGGCAGGCCCTTGGCGTCGATGAAGTACAGAAGCCCGCCGTACTCCTCGTCCCAGCCGGCCTCGATGGCCAGGCGGAAGATGTCCTCGGCTGTGGCGTGCAGCTTCTCGTCGCCGCGGTAGTTCGCCTCGTCCATCATGAACCAGCTGCACTCGATGTCGTGCCCGGGGTTCACCACGCGCCCCGCCGTGTACCACAGCTCGGGCTCGCCCTGGGCGTTCACGCTCTCGAGCGTGCAGCCGAGCTCGGGGCGGTAGTGGAAGCTCACGATGCGGTCGGTGCACTCGCGCGCGTGCCGGTCGTACTCGTCGGCGTGGGCCGGGTCGACCCGGCGCATGATGCCGATGATGTTGAGGAAGATCATCGGGTCGCCGAGCGCGTAGCCCGAGCGCGTGGCCGCGATGGTCTTGGGGCCGAGCCCCGCGGGGTCCTCGATGAGGCCGTTGTTCAGCTCGTAGATCAGCCGGTACGCGCGCCGCGCGCGCTCGAGGTGCTCAGGCGAGCCCGTGACGCCGTAGTACTCGGCGTTGGCGATGCAGTAGAAGCCCTCGGAGAAGCAGTAGCGGCGCTGGCGCAAGGGCGCGCCCTCGGCCGTCACCGTGAAGTACAGGCGCCCGCCCGCGTCGTGGTTGATGCAGTGGTCCTCCAGAAAGTCGATGCTGCTCTTGGCGGCGGCGAGCCAGTCGGCCTTGCCGGTGTCGAGCCATGCGGGCGCCTCCTCGCCGTACAGGTGGGCGAGGTAGGAGAACGTCCAGCCGCAGCGCCCCTGCATCCACACGCTCTTGTCGGTGGAGTAGACCGCTCCCGCGCGGTCGAGGCAGGTGTACACGCCGCCGTTCTCGGCGTCCATGCCGTGCTCAAGCCAGAAGCTGACGCTGGCGTTCAGCTCCGTGCGGATCCACTCGCGCGCCTCCGCGAGCCTCGTGATGTCCTCAGCAGTCAATGGCCCTCCTCACGTTAAGTGCGTTGCCTGGTCTGCGGGGCGCCGTGGGGCGCCCCGGCGGTCTTCGCGTCGTGCCGTGTCGCGGCCCCTAGTAGGTGGTGCGCACGGGCGCGTCGGGGTCCATCATGCCCTCCCGCTTGAGGATGGCCACGATGCCCTCCACGTCGTCGCCCTTGAGCGGCTGGACGGGCTCGCGCATCTGGTTGGTGTTGAACACGCCCATCTGCCACAGCGCCGTCTTGAAGGCGCCCACGCCCGCGCCGAAGCCCACGGTAGCCCTCACGTGGCGCGTGACGAACATGAGGCGCGCCAGGTGGTCCTGGAGCTCCTTCACGCGCTCCCAGTCACCCGCCTGCGCGGCGCGCCACTGCTCCACGTAGCTGTAGGGGTCGACGTTCGCGAGCCCCGGCACCGAGCCGTCGGCGCCGCCCAGATACGCGCCGTCGACGACGACCTCGTGCCCGGTGAGCAGCTGCAGGGGATGCCCTGCATCCTCGTTCTCGAGCATGAGCCAGCGGAAGCTGACGTCGTCGCCCGAGGAGTCCTTCACGCCCTGCAGCACGCCGTCGCACCCCAGGCGCACCAGCATGCTCGGGTCGAGCTTGGTGTGCACGCACACGGGCAGGTCGTAGGCGAACAGCGGCAGGTCGGTGTACTCGCGGATGGCGCGGAAGTGGCGCTCCGTCTCCTTCGGGCCGCCGAGCGCGTAGAAGGGCGCCGTGGCCACGAGCGCGTCGACGCCGAAGCCCGCGGCGCGCTTGGCCTGGTCCACGACGCGCATGGTCTCCATGTCGACGATGCCGGCCAGCACGGGGACGCGCCCGTTGACGATGGCGACGGCCTCCTGCAGCACGTGGTAGCGCTGCGCGTCGGTCAGAAACGCCACCTCGCCGCTCGAGCCGAGGAAGAACAGGCCGTCGACGCCCGCGTCGATCATGCGGTTGACCGACCGGTTGAAGGCATCGAGGTCGAGCGACTTCTTCTCAGTGAGCGGAATGATGACAGGGGGTATGACGCCCCGGATCTTTGAGGTTTCCATAGCACACCTTCTCTTCGAAGTTTAGGTCCCGGCGAGACAAACTATAGCGACAAACTATAGATGGTTCAGGTGGTGGGGTCAAGGAAAAAAGGAGGCCCCCAACGCAGTCGGAAGCCTCCTTTCTCGTCGCCATGTCGAAGGGTCTACTTCTTGCCCAGGTCGGGATGGAGCAGCGACGGGGCGGCGCCCAGGAGCAGGCGCGTGTAGTCGTCCTTCGGGTTGTTGAATACCTGCTCGGACGTGCCCACCTCGACCGCGAGGCCGCCGTTCATCACGATGATGCGGTCGGAGATGTAGCGCACGGTCTGGATGTCATGGCTGATGAACACCATGGCCAGGCCCAGCTCCTTCTTGAGGTCCATGAGCAGGTTCAGGATCTGCGCGCGCACGGACACGTCGAGGGCGCTGGTGGGCTCGTCGGCGATGATGGCGTCGGGCTTGAGCGACAGGGCGCGGGCGATGGCCACGCGCTGGCGCTGGCCGCCGGACATCTGGCCGGGCAGCGCCTCGAGCACGCTCTCGGGCAGGCCGACCATGCCGATGAGCTCGTGGACGCGCGCCTCGCGCTCGGCGGGGGTGCCCACCTTGTGCAGGTTCATCGGATCCATGAGCTGGTCGTGGACGGTCATGCGGGCGTTCAGGGCCGTCGCCGGGTCCTGGAACACCACCGAGATCACGCGGCCGATGGTGCGGCGGTCGGCCGCGGTGCGGTGCGTGACGTCCTTGCCCTTGAAGAACACGCGGCCCTCGGTGGGCTTCTGCAAGCCGCACATCACGTTCGCCGTGGTGGACTTGCCGCAGCCGGACTCGCCGACGATGCCGATGGTCTCGCCGGGCATGAGCTTGAGCGTGAGGCCGCGCACGGCCTGGACCTTGTTGGGGTGCAGGATGGAGCCCGTGCGGGTCTTGAAGGTCACCTTCACGTCGTCAAGGAAGATGATGGGAGTCTGCTCGTCGGAAGCCTTCGTCTCGACGGCCTCGGCTTTGATCTCCTCGGTCATTACTCGACACCTCCCTTCACGTAAGGCTCGATGCCGAGGCGTGCAAGCTCGCTGTCAGGCAGCTCGGCGTAGTAGTGGTCGGTCTGGAGGTAGCGCTTGAGCATCGGGCGGATCTGGGAGACCTTGTCGGGATGGCTCGAGCGCGGGGTGAAGCGGTCGCCCTCGGGGAAGTCCTTCGGAGACGGGACCGAGCCCGGGACCTGGTGCAGGCGGTCGCCGCCGGCCTCGATGGAGAGCACCGAGCCCAGAAGGCCGCGGGTGTACTCGTGGATGGGGTGGGTGAGGATGTCCTTCACCGGGCCCTGCTCCACGACCTGGCCGGCGTACATGACGGTGATGGAGTTCGCCACCTCGGCGACGAGCGCGAGGTCATGGCTCACGAACACCATGGCGAAGCCGAGCTCGTGCTGCAGGCGGTTCAGCAGGTCGACGACCTGCTTCTGCACCGTCACGTCGAGGGCGGTGGTGGGCTCGTCGGCGATGACGAGCTTCGGGTCGCGCGTGAGCGCCATGGCGATGAGCACGCGCTGGCGCTGGCCGCCGGAGAGCTCATGCGGGTAGGAGCCGAGCGTGCGCTTCGGGTCGAGGCCCACGAGCTCGAGCAGGTCCTCGGCCGTGCGGGTGCCGCCGCGGGAGGTGAGCTGCTTCATCTGCGTCTTGATGAGCATGGACGGGTTGAGCGAGGACAGCGCGTCCTGGTAGACCATGGAGATCTCCTTGCCGCGCAGCTCGTTGATCTCCTTCTGCGTCATGGTGAGCAGGTTCTTGCCGTCGTAGAGGATCTCGCCGGAGATCTCGGCCTTGGGGTCGAGCAGGCCCATGATGGCCAGCGAGGTGATGGACTTGCCGCAGCCGGACTCGCCCACGAGGCCCATCGACTGGCGCGGGCGCACCACGAAGCTCACGTGGTCCACCACGTTCACGTCGCCGTGGCGCGGGAACTTGATGCAGAGGTCCTTGACCTCGAGGATGGGCGGCACGTCGGTGCGCGCCTCGAAGCGGTCGTTGCGGATGCCCTCCATCTCCTTCAGGCGGGCGAGGCGCTTCTCGAGCATGTCAGCCTGAGCGGCGTAGGCGAGCTTCGGGTCGGCGACCAGGCGATCGGCCTCGCGGTCGGTCTTGAGGTCGGACTCGGTGAGCTTCACGGCGCTCTTGGGGGCGGCCATGGCGTCGGTGATGCCCTCGGACACGATGTTCAGGCAGAGCACCGTGACCATGATGGCGATGCCGGGGAACAGCGCCTGCCACCAGCGGCCGGCCAGCACGCCGTTGCGCGCGTCGGCGAGGATGTTGCCCCAGGTGGGCGTCGGCTCGGGGATGCCCGCCGAGATGAACGACAGGGACGCCTCGAACACGATGGCGTCAGCCACGAGCACGATGGTGAACACGAGCACGGGCGCGATGCAGTTGCGCACCACGTGCTTGGTGAGGATCCACGGCGCGTGCGCGCCGGACACGATGGCCGCGCGGACGTAGTCCTGGTTGTACTCGCTCATGACGTTCGCCCTCACGATGCGCGCGATCTGCGGGATGTACAGAAAGCCGATCGCGAAGATGAGCGAGGGCACGCTGTTGCCGAACACCACGATGAAGGTGGCGGCCAGGGCGATGCCCGGGAACGACATGATGATGTCGAGGATGCGCATGATGACGTTGGAGATGTGCGGGCGCACCACGGCGGCGATGGCGCCGATGACGGAGCCCACCACGAGCGCGAACGTCGTGGCGCCCAGGCCGATGGCCAGCGAGTACTTCGCACCGCACATGATGCGCGACAGGACGTCGCGGCCCTTGTCGTCGGTGCCGAAGAGGAAGTCGGCGTTGGGAGGCGTGCGGGCCGTGTAGATGGCCAGCGGGTCGTACGGCGCGATGAAGTCAGCCAGCAGCGCCATGAGGATGATGAGGATGAGGATCACGAGCGAGATGCGCGCGCCGATGGTCATGGCCTTCCAGCGGCGGAAGCGGACCTTGCCGGCGTTGTCCTCGAGTTTCTTGGTGAGGTTTCCACGAAGCTGTACCATAGCGCTACACCGTCCTGATTCGCGGATCGATCAGGATGTAGAGCATGTCGACGATCACGTTCACGATGATGAACGTGATGGCGACCACGAGGACGACACCCTGTACCAACATGACGTAGTTCGATGTGACGCCCGAGAGGATGGCCATGCCCATGCCGGGCAGGGCGAAGATGACCTCGAGGACCACGGCGCCGCCGATCATGTAGCCGAACTTGAGGCCGAGCACGGTGACGGGCGTGATGAGGGCGTTGCGCAGCACGTTGCGGGCGACGACGGTGCCGTAGGGGATGCCGAAGCCGCGCGCGGTGCGCACGTAGTCCTTGTCAAGCTCCTCGACCATCGAGGTGCGGATGATGCGCGTCATCTGGCCGGTCAGGGGAACCGCGAGCGCGACGCCGGGCATGGCCATGCGGGCGAGCCATCCGGCGGGGTCCTCAAGGAGCGGGGGAAGCGGACCCGATGCGGGCAGCAGGTGCAAGGTGGACGAGAACAGGAGGATGAACAGCACCGAGAGCCAGAACGACGGCGTCGCGATGCACGCGATCGAGAACACGCGGATGACCTGGTCGGGCCAGCGGTCGCGGTACAGGGCCGAGACGACGCCCAGGATGGCCGAGAGGATGATCGCGATGATGAAGCCGAAGAAGCCCAGCTGCAGCGTGACGGGCAGGGCCTGCGCGATGCGGTCTGCCACCGACTGGCTCGCCGCGCCGTAGGTGCCCAGGTCGCCCTGGAAGAAGCCGGCCATGTAGCGGCCGTACTGCACGACGGTCGGGTCGTTGAGGCCGTGCGACTCGCGGTAGGCCTCAAGCTGCTCGGGCGCCGCGTTCTCGCCGAGCGCCGAGTAGGCCTGGTCGATGGGCGAGAGCGACATGAGGAAGAACACGAGGACGGTGACACCAAATATCATGATCGGTAGCCAGATGAGGCGGTTGCCGATCAATCGTAAGAGATTGTTCACTGAATCCCCCTTTCGTTTCGGCTCTGACGAGCCCTCTTTCCTGTAGACGGCCTTTCTGAAAGAGCTCCCCTGGTCCGACGTCTCAATAGAAATAGCCATCTTCCATTATAAGGGGAGAAACCGTGTTTTTTTCGGGAAAGTAAAGGGCAAGTCAACGGGGACGCAAGTCGCGTCCCCGTTGACTTGCCGCCGGCACCGGGCGGCTGTCAGGTCGTCGCGAGGCGGCAGGCGCCGCGCGGGCGCGCTAGGCGTCGGCGAGCTGCCTCTCGCACACGTGCCACCAGCTGTTGCCCGTGCCGCGCGCGTGCTCGCAGCCGACGCAGGGCCTCGTGCAGAACTCCGCGCTGCGCATGTCCTCGGTGAGGAGGTCGGCCCCCGCGTACGGCGTGCGGGGAAGCTCGGCGCACGCCTGCTCCATGCCGCGGATGAACAGGGCGGCCATCTGCCTCATGCCCTTGGCGGTGGGGTGCGTGCCGTCTACGGCGTCGTAGTCGAAGCCGAACGCGGCCATGTCGACCAGGTAGCAGCCCTCGCGCGCCGCCGCGACGGCGCGGATGGCGTCGTTGTACTCGTCGACGCACACGCCGCGGAAGTAGCGCGGCGAGGTGGGGCGGCGCGCCCCGGACACGCGCCCCGGCAGAAGCGTGGACACCCAGATGCGCGCCTCGGGCCACCTCTCCCGCATCTGGTCGACCATGCGGCCGTACGACGCGGCGAAGTTCGCGACGGCGCCCTCGGGCGCCATGCCGGCCTCGCGGCCGTGGTAGGGGCAGGCTGCGGCGAGCTTCGGCGGCGCGGACGGCGTGGCCGCGGCGATCTGCGCGTCGCCCGAGCCCCAGCCGTAGTCGTTGATGCCGATGTGCACGATGATGTCATCGGGGGCCCGCCCGTCCCGCGCAAGCGCCGCGATGCGCTCCGCGCTCGCGCCGACGGGGAACTCCGTGCCCTCGACCACGCAGCCCGACCAGGCCGCGTTGGCGAGGAGCTCCCCTTCGAAGTGGTCTATGACCTGGCCCCACCAGGTGTCGGCGACGGAGTCGACGCCTGTCGCCGCGCGCTGCTCGCCCTCGTAGAACACGCGCCAGCCCTCGGGCAGCGCGCCTTCGAACGAGCTGATGGAATCGCCGTAAACGGAGAAAAGACGCGTCATGGTGAATCAGCCTCCTGTCCTCGAGTGTCTCGTTAAAAAGAAGCCCGCCTCGGGTGAGGCGGGCTTCCGATGCGCTTGCAGGCGCTGCGTCAAGCGAGGGCGTGCCTACTTGAGCGAAGCGTTCTGGAAGTACAGACCGGTGGTCGGGCTGGGCTCGAAGCCCTCGATCTTCTCGTCCCACCAGCCGGTGGTAACCTGCTTGTGGAACAGCGGGTACAGCGGCACCTCCTCGGAGATGAGGTCGAAGCACTTGTTCCACGCGTCCTGGCGGGCAGCCTCGTCGGTGGCCTTGCGGGCGTCCATGAGGTAGCCGTTGAACTCCTCGCACTTGCCGTCGCCGCACTTGGCCCAGCAGGAGCGACCCTGGGCCCAGTCGGTGTTCTGGCCGTAGAACCAGGACAGGTGCACGTCAGCGTTGGTGCCGAAGCAGCTCACGTCGCCGGGGGCCAGGAACACGTCGAAGGGCAGGATCTCGTCGGTCGGCGAGGGGGCCATCGTCGGGTAGGGGGCAGCCTGGACGTCGAGGGTGCAGTCGATGCCCACGGCGAGCAGGTCCTGCTGGATCTGGTTGGAGATGCTCTTGATCCAGTTGTCGATGACGAGCAGGGTGACCTTCATGCTCTCCTGGCCGGCTTCCTTGAGCAGGGCCTTGGCCTTCTCCGGGTCATAGGTGTAGACCGTGGAGGCCTTGTGGTAGGCCGGGTTGGACTCGGGCAGGTAGGACGTGATCTTGTCAGCAGTGCCGCCGAGCTGGTTGGAGATGATCTTGTCGTAGTCGATGGCATAGAAGAACGCCTGGCGCACGCGCTTGTCGTTGAAGGGCTCCTTCTGCGTGTTGAACATGAGGAAGCCGATGCCGTAGCTGGGCACGCTCTCGACGGTGACGCCGGCGTTGACGAGCTGGTCGACGTTGTCGAACGGGATGTTCTCGCCGGCAACCGCGGTGCCCTCCTGCAGGGCGGTGACGCGGGCGGTGTTGTCAACGCGGACGAGCCACTCCATGGCGTCAGCGCTGGCGGGGGTGGCGCCGTTGTAGTTCGGGTTCGGGGTGAAGTTCAGCGCGCCGCCGTCCTCGCCGTCGCACTTGCCCCACATCCACGGGCCGGAGCCGGTGGCCGGGGTCTTCATGGGCTCGGTGGTGATCTCGGAGGCCGGGAACACGCGGACCAGCGACAGGCGCTCCTTGAGCAGGTTGGCGCTGTCGATGAACTCGTAGCCGAGCTTGAAGGTGACGGTGGTGTCGTCCTTGGCCTCGGCGGCCTCGATGAAGGACAGCATGTCGGCGTAGGTGGCGTTGGCCTTGTTGGCCTCGACGCAGGCGACGACGTCAGCAGCGGTCACGGCGTTGCCGTCGCTGTACTTGGCGCCCTCGCGCAGCTTCACCTCGTACTCGGTCTTGGAGACCTCGGTGGGCTCGCCGGCGGCCAGGGCGGCGTTCACCTTGCCGGTGAAGTAGTCGAGCTCGTAGAGGCCCTCGAGGCAGTGCTGGATGGCGGGGAGCATCAGAGCGGAGCTCGCGCCGACGGGGTTGTAGTTCGAGTTCTTGTAGCTGCAGGCAGCCGTGATGGTACCACCACCCTGGGCTTCGGCCGCGCTGCTCTCAGCGGGCTTCTTCTCCTCGCCGCCGCCACCGCAGCCGCTCAGGGTGAGCGCCGCGAGGGCACCGGTCGCCGCCGTGCCTGCCAAGAAACCACGGCGAGTCAGATTAACCTGTTCCATAATTCCCTCCAACTTGTGAGTCGGCGGGGCGCCAGCCCCGCATCGCATGCACGGGCTATTGGGTTCGCGCGCGCGATAACTATATTATGGGCGAAAACCGTTGCAAAATAAAGCAAAGCGACGAAATAATGCTCGACGCCGCCCGTCCGCCTTCCCGCGGAGCGGCTCTCACGCAGCGGCGAGGCGGCTGGAGGGGCGTTGTTCCCGCTGATGGCGCGCGTGCTCCCGGCTGGGGCCCGTCCCTCGTGCCCCGTCCCGCCCGCCCCGCTTGTGCTGCCGCTCGCCCCGCGCGGGGCGAGCGCGGCGTCCCACTTACCGAATACGCGCCTTCTGCGGGCGCCCTTTTGCCCTCCCGCGCCGCGCGCGCCTTGCGCGTGGCTGGTATCATGGACGGCGTATTTCTGTTCGTCGAGGAAGCCCAAGCCGCATGCGGCCCTCTCGGCCTCGCCGACCCGGTCGCCCGGCTTTTCCCGATAGGCACAGGTCCCCCTTCGAAGGAGAGGTAAATGACGAGAGAACTCAAGTCGATGGATGGCAACAACGCGGCGGCGTACGTCTCCTACGCGTTCACCGAGGTTGCGGGCATCTATCCCATCACGCCTTCCAGCCCCATGGCCGACTACGTCGACCAGTGGGCGGCGCAGGGCAAGAAGAACATCTTCGGCACCACCGTCAAGGTGTGCGAGATGCAGTCCGAGGGGGGCGCCGCGGGCGCGGTGCACGGGTCGCTGGCGGCGGGTGCCTTCACCACCACCTACACGGCTTCCCAGGGCCTGCTCCTCATGATCCCCAACATGTACAAGATCGCGGCCGAGCAGCTGCCGAGCGTGTTCCACGTGAGCGCGCGCACGGTGGCCACGCACGCGCTCAACATCTTCGGCGACCACTCCGACGTCATGGCGTGCCGCCAGACGGGCTTCGCGATGCTCGCCGAGACCAACGTCCAGGAGGTCATGGACCTGTCCGCCGTGGCGCACCTTTCCGCCATCAAGGGCAAGGTCCCCTTCATCAACTTCTTCGACGGCTTCCGCACCTCCCACGAGATCCAGAAGATCGCCGTGTGGGACTACGATGACCTGGCCGAGATGTGCGACATGGACGCGGTGCGCGCCTTCCGCGAGCACGCGCTGAACCCCGAGCGCCCGGCCATGCGCGGCTCCCACGAGAACGGCGACATCTTCTTCCAGCACCGCGAGGCGTGCAACTCCACGTACGACGCGCTGCCCGCCGTGGTGGAGGACTACATGCACCAGGTGAACGCCAAGCTCGGCACCAGCTACGAGCTGTTCAACTACTACGGCGCGCCCGACGCCGAGCGCGTGATCGTGGCCATGGGCTCCATCTGCGACGTGGCCGAGGAGGTCATCGACTACCTCACCGCCCAGGGCGAGAAGGTCGGCCTCGTGAAGGTGCGCCTGTACCGCCCGTTCGTGACCGACAAGTTCGTGGCCGCGCTGCCCTCGACGGTGAGGAAGATCGCCGTTCTGGACCGCACCAAGGAGCCCGGCAGCGTGGGCGAGCCGCTCTACATGGACGTGGTGAACGCGCTGGCCGTGGAGGGCGTCACCGGCCTCACCGTGGTGGGCGGCCGCTACGGCCTCGGCAGCAAGGACACCCCGCCGTCGAGCGTGTTCGCCGTGTACGCCGAGCTCGCCCAGGACGCGCCGCGCCGCGAGTTCACCATCGGCATCGTCGACGACGTGACCAACCTGTCGCTCCCCGAGGTTCCCTCGCCGAACACCGCGGCTCCCGGCACCATCGAGTGCAAGTTCTGGGGCCTCGGCGGCGACGGCACGGTGGGCGCCAACAAGAACTCCATCAAGATCATCGGCGACCACACCGACAAGTACGTGCAGGCGTACTTCCAGTACGACTCGAAGAAGACCGGCGGCGTGACCATCTCGCACCTGCGCTTCGGCGACGCCCCCATCAAGAGCCCCTACTACGTGAACAAGGCCGACTTCGTGGCGTGCCACAACCCGTCCTACATCACGAAGAACTTCCCCATCGTGAAGGACGTGAAGCCGGGCGGCATCTTCCTCATCAACTGCCAGTGGACGCCTGAGGAGCTCGAGCACCACCTGAGCGCCGAGGCGAAGCGCTACATCGCCGCCAACGACGTCAAGCTCTACACCATCAACGCCATCGACCTGGCCATCGAGATCGGCATGGGCAAGCGCACCAACACCATCCTGCAGTCCGCGTTCTTCACGCTCGCGGGCGTCATGCCGCAGGAGGACGCCATCCGCTACATGAAGGACGCGGCCACGAAGTCCTACCTGAAGAAGGGCCAGGACGTGGTCGACATGAACCACCGCGCGATCGACGCCGGCGCCACCGCCGCCGTGCGCGTCGAGGTGCCGGCCGCCTGGGCCGACGCCGCCGACGCGGGCGAGGCCCCCGCGCTGTCGGGCCGCCCGGAGCTCGTGCGCATGGTCACCGAGATCATGGAGCCGGTGGGCCGCATGAACGGCGACGCGCTGCCGGTGTCGGCCTTCATGGACCACGTGGACGGCCAGTTCGAGCAGGGCGCGGCCGCCTACGAGAAGCGCGGCGTGGCCGTGACGGTGCCCACGTGGGACGCCTCCGCCTGCATCCAGTGCAACCAGTGCTCCTTCGTCTGCCCGCACGCCACCATCCGCCCGTTCGCGCTGACCGACGACGAGGCTGCCAGCGCCCCCGAGGCCGCCAAGCTCGTGGCCGCCAAGGGCAAGGCGGCGAAGGGCCTCGCCTACACGCTCGCCATCTCGCCGCTCGACTGCATGGGCTGCGGCGTGTGCATTGGCGTGTGCCCCACCAACTCGCTCGCCATGGTGCCCGTCGAGGGCGAGCTGCCCCAGCAGGAGGCCTTCGACTACTGCGTGGCGAACGTCTCCGACAAGCCGGAGCTCGCGGACGCGAGCCTCAAGGGCAGCCAGTTCAAGCAGCCGCTGCTCGAGTTCTCCGGCTCCTGCGCGGGCTGCGCGGAGACGTCGTACGCGCGCCTGGTCACGCAGCTGTTCGGCGACCGCATGTTCGTGGCCAACGCCACCGGCTGCTCGTCGATCTGGGGCGGCCCGGCGGCCACCTCGCCCTACACGGTGAACAAGGACGGCCACGGCCCGGCGTGGAGCAACTCGCTGTTCGAGGACAACGCCGAGCACGGGCTGGGCATGCTGCTCGGGCACGAGGCCGTGCGCACGCGCCTTGTGGCGAAGCTGCGCGACATGGCCGCCGCCGAGGCGACGCCCGAGGCCACGCGCGAGCTCATCGCGACGTACGTGGACACGCTCGAGGACGGCGCGGCCAACGCCGAAGCCGCCCGCGCGCTCATCCCGGCGCTCGAGGCCGCGGCTGAGGCGGGCTGCCCCACGGCCCCCGAGATCCTCGCGGACAAGGAGTACCTGGCGAAGAAGAGCGTCTGGATCTTCGGCGGCGACGGCTGGGCGTACGACATCGGCTACGGCGGACTCGACCACGTGCTGGCGTCGGGCGAGGACGTGAACGTGTTCGTGTTCGACACCGAGGTGTACTCCAACACCGGCGGCCAGGCGTCCAAGGCGTCTAACATCGGCCAGGTGGCGCAGTTCGCCGCCTCCGGCAAGGACATCAAGAAGAAGAGCCTCGCCGAGATCGCCATGGCCTACGGCTACGTGTACGTGGCGCAGGTCGCCATGGGCGCGAAGCCGGCCCAGACGCTCAAGGCCATCCAGGAGGCCGAGGCGTATCCGGGCCCGTCGCTCATCATCGGCTACTCGCCGTGCGAGATGCACTCCATCAAGGGCGGCATGAAGAACTGCCAGGAGGAGATGAGGCGCGCGGTGGAGTGCGGCTACTGGAACCTGTACCGCTTCAACCCGGCGGCGCCCGCGGGCAAGAAGTTCACGCTCGACTCCAAGGAGCCGGCCGGCGGCTACCGCGAGTTCCTCATGAACGAGGCTCGCTACAGCCGCCTGACGCGCGAGTTCCCCGAGCGCGCGCAGGAGCTCTTCGAGCGCAACGAGCAGGCTGCCGTGGAGCGCTACGAGCACCTGGTGAAGCTCAAGGACCTCTACGCCGACGCGTAAGAGGCCGCTGACGCTGGCGAAGCGGGGCGGGGCAGCGGGCATGCAGCCCGCCGCCCCCGCCGCCCCGCTCGATCAGGGAGTCTCGCCACATGCGGGGCTCCCTTCTTTTTCGCCGAGGCTCGCCTTGGGGCGACGCGGAGTATAATTCCATCAGCGAAGAGAGGCCTTCGGCGCGCGTGTCGAGTGCGCGCGTACGCCTGACGGAACCAAGCTCATCTTCCATCGGAATGACGTATTTGCCGAGAGCGAATCGCAGGAACTGCGGGAAAGTGCGCGGTTGATCGCATCGGAGCAGGAAAGAGCACTCGCTACATCTTGTCGAAGTGATCGGGTCAACCCGCCCTCACGGTTTCGGCTTCTCGGCTGTCTTTGGTGTCGTGATGATGGAGGGGACGTCCCGTGCTCAAACAGGCTTCGCTTGGTGAAACAGCCCACTGGGCTGTTTCAGTCGCTGCAGAACCTGCGCGCGGGGCACCCCTCCGCCCTCGCGGCCCTGACTATCCGTTCCCTCTTCGGTCCCTTCGTCTTCTCAACCTGCACACCGCCTTCGCGGCCCTGACCCTTCGTTTCAGGGGCGCTCAGCGGGCGGGGGCGAAGGTGTCGATGAGGTCGACGAGCTCCTGCTTCTTGTGGATGTCGAGCTTGACGTAGATGCGCTTGGAGTGGGTGCGCACCGTGTTCTCGGACACCACGAGCATCTCGGCGATGCGCGCCACGGTGTTGCCGCGGGCGATGAGCTCCATGATCTCGGCTTCGCGCGCGGTGAGGCGGTAGTGCTCGCGCAGCGCCTGGGCTTGGGCGGCGATGCGGTCGGGGCCGAGCTCGTCGTGCGGCGCGGACGCGTGCACGGCGTGCCCGGCGCCTGCGACCTGCCCGCGCGTCGCAGGCGGGGCGGGGGATGCTTCGGCGGGCGGCCTCTGCGCCGCTGCGAGCTTGCGCCCCACCTCGAGCCTTCTTGCCGCTTCGCTTCCCTTCGCCGTGCGCTCCCTCGCCACGTCCATCTTCGCTCCGCTTCCCTTCGCCGTGCGCTCCCTCGCCGCCCCCGCCTTCGCCTCTGCGGCCTTGCGGGCTGGCTCGGGCGTGCTCAGGGCCATGAACTCGATGTCGGCGGCCTCGCGGGCGGCGGCGTGCGCGAACCCGCCTGACCCCACGAAGTGCATGATCCCGAGCAGGTAGAGCGCCACAAGCGCCACTAGGGCGTCGGGCGACACGCCGATGAAGGAGGCGGCCTCGGCGAACGTGCCGCCGACGAACCCGATGTCGTGCAGCGCGTAGACCACGGCGCCGAAGAAGCCGTAGACGAACACGGGGTTCACGCCGCGGTCGCGCGACACCTGCGCGCTCTGGACCATCATGATCATGAGGGCCGCGCTGTAGGCGGCGTAGAGCACTGCCGCGAGCCCGCGCTGGTACGCGCCCGGCAGAAGCGGCAGCAGCAGGAACGACGTGACGATGAACGGGAACGCCATGCGGTACATGCCGATGACGTTCAGGTGCACGTTGCGGAAGCGCCAGGCGAACAGGAGCGCCAGCGCGGCCACGAGCATGCCCGCCATCGACATGATGTTCACGAGCGACCCCACCTGGGGGTCGGCCACGGCAAGCGAGCGCATGACGCCGGCGCAGAACCCGAGCGTGCCCACCGACAGCGCGCTGCGCCAGAAGTCGCGCAGGATGCGGCGGTACACCTGCGGGTGCTCGCGCGGCACGTCCTCGAACATGGGCTGGTCGAGCGTTATCTCGCGGCTTCGCAGCGCGATGCACAGGCCGAACAGCGGCAGGAACACGAGCGGAATGAGGAAGGCCGTCACCGCCTGGGGGATGAGGTAGAGCGAGAAGTACAGGAGCGCCGCGTAGGCGCTGCCCGTCACGAGGTCGCGCGTGCCGCTCTCGGGGTCTTGGCTGGCGAACAGGCGCTGCCACAGCATGTAGAACCCAGCCGACCCCAGCCCGAGCAAGGCGCCGCCCAAGGTGACGAACTCCAGCGCGAAGTCGTCCAGGTAGATGGCGGCGATGAGCGCCGCCCAGCCGGCCGCGTAGGGCGCGCTCGTGAGCTTCACGAGGAACGTGCGCGTGGGGCCGGGCAGAAAGTACACGCCCACGGCGCTCGCCAAAAAGCTCGCCGCGAACGTGAGCGACTGCGCGAGGAAGAACCGGAGCACGATCTCGTGGGTCTGGAAGTCCATGGGGAGGAACGGGAACACGCCGCCCCACACGCCAGCGGCGTTGACGGCCAGGAAGAGCGCGTAGCCGAGCGAGGTGACGCTCGGCTTGAGCACGCTGAGTACGCTGGCTGCGTTCACGAATCACCTCTCCCGGCTCGTCTCGGGCATGACGGTATGACGGCCAGTATACCGAACGCGCGGCGCGGCAAGGGGCTCCGCCGTTTATTCACCCTATATGCGCAACTGGGGATATACAGCGTATGACCTGCGACTTTGCAAATATCACACATAGTATGTGACGGGCGGTCGGGTTTTGGGGCGTATCGTGGCGCCGTTGGTCTGGGCGCGCGGGCCGCGCTCGAGGATCAGTGATCAAGAGGAAAGAGGAGGGAACGCTATGGAGAATGGCTTTTCTAACCTAAGCCGCCGCACGTTTCTGAAGACGGGCGGAGCGCTCGGGGCGCTTGCGGTGGCCGGAGGCGGCCTCGCCGCAACCGACGCGCTCTTCGGCGAGGGCGTGGCCGAGGCGCACGCCGAGATGCAGGAGAAGGTGACGTGGGGCCACTGCGCCATCAACTGCCCGGGTCGTTGCGCGCTGCGCGTCCACACGAAGGGCGACGAGATCATGTGGGTCGACACCTGCACGAGCTCCGACGCCGACTTCGACGACCTGCAGCCGCGCGCGTGCCTGCGCGGGCGCACCTACCGCCAGTGGGCGAACCACCCCGACCGCATCAGCTACCCCCTCAAGCGCGTCGAGGGCACCAAGCGCGGCGAGGGCAAGTACGAGCAGGTCAGCTGGGATGAGGCCACGCAGATCATCGCCGACAAGCTGAAGGAGGTCATCGGCAAGTACGGCAACGAGGCCGTCTACCTGGCGTACGCCACGGGCGTGTCTGCCACCAGCTCGCGTCCGTTTCACCGCCTGATGAACCTCATGGGCGGCTTCTTGGGCTACTACAACAGCTACTCAACGGCGCAGATCTCCTGCATCACGCCGTACATGTACGGGTCCAAGGGCAGCAACGGCAGCTCGCTTTCCGCAGGCGAGGACTCCAAGCTCATCCTGGTGTTCGGAAGCAGCCCCACGGAGACGCGCCAGGGCGGCCTGACCACGCATTACGACTGGGTGCACCTGCGCGAGCGCACGAAGGCCAAGATCTACATGATCGACTACCGCATGAACGACTCCATCATGGGCCACTCCGACGGGTGGCTGCCCATCAACCCGGGCACCGACGCGGCGCTCGTGGCGGGCATCGCCCACTACCTGATCAAGCATGACCTGGTCGACCTCGACTTCTTGCACACCTACTGCGTGGGCTACGACGAGGAGACCATGCCCGAGGCGTACCAGGGCAAGAACATGTCGTACAAGTCCTACATCATGGGCGAGGGTTACGACAAGGTGGAGAAGACCCCTGCGTGGGCTGCCAAGATCACGGGCATTCCCGCAGCGCGCATCGAGGAGCTCGCCCAGGAGATCGGCACGACCTCGCCGCTCTACGTGACGCAGGGCTGGGGCCCGCAGCGCCGCTCCAACGGCGAGTGGACGGCGTGGGCGATCATGGCGCTGCCGTGCCTGGTGGGTCAGGTCGGCCTTCCCGGCACCAGCAACGGCACGCGCGAGAACCGCAACAGCCCGTCCCTGAGCTCCCTTCCGGCGGGCACCAACCCCGTGAAGACGTCCATCCCGTGCTTCCTGTTCACCGACGCCATCGACCACGGCCCGGAGATGACCTCCAAGAACGCCGGCATCAAGGGCGCTGACAAGCTCTCCGTGGGCATCAAGTTCCTGGTCAACTACGCGGGCAACTGCCTGACCAACCAGCATTCCGACATCAACCGCGCGCACGAGGTCCTCGCCGACGACACCAAGTGCGAGTTCATCCTGGGCGTCGACACGGTGATGTGCGACTCCATCATGTACTCCGACATCATCCTGCCCGACCTGTTCCGCTTCGAGCAGACCTCGCAGATCGCCACGGGCTCCGACCACGGCTACGTGATCACCGGCACGGCCTGCACGTCCCCGAAGTTCGAGCGCAAGACCGCCTACGAGATGGCGACGCTCGTGGCTGAGAAGCTCGGCGTGAAGGACGCCTACACTGAGGGCAAGACCGAGGACGACTGGATCAAGGAGCTCTACGAGGCGTCGCGCAAGAAGGACGGCGAGCTTCCCACGTGGGAAGAGGCAGTCGAGATGGGCGTGTACACGCGTCGCGGCAAGCCGGTCGTCTCCATGAAGAAGTTCCGCGACGACTCCGAGGCCAACGCGCTCGCCACGCCGTCGGGCAAGATCGAGATCTTCTCCGAGAAGCTGCTGCAGTTCACGGAGGGCTGGGAGCTCGCGGAGGGCGACACGCTCCCCGGCATGGACACGCTGCCCGCCGTCCCGGCATACATCCCCGAATGGTACGGCGTCGAGACCACGACCAGCGAGTTCCCGCTGGCGCTGTCCGGCTTCCACTACCGCGGCCGCATCCACTCCTCGTGGGGCAACATCGAGCAGCTTAAGGACGTCAACCCGCAGGAGGTCTGGATCAACCCGGCCGACGCGGACCCGCGCGGCATCGAGCAGGGCGACAAGGTGCGCGTGACCAACCAGTTCGGCATCATCGAGCTTCTCGCCAAGGTGACCCCGCGCGTGGTCCCCGGCACGGTCGCCGTCTCGCAGGGCGCTTGGTTCGAGGCTGACGCCAACGGCGTTGACGTGGGCGGCTCCATCAACACCATGACCACCCAGCGCCCCTCGCCGCTGTCGAAGGGCAACCCTCAGCACACCAACATCTGCGAAGTGGCCAAGGCATAGGGCAGCGAGTAGGAGAAGGAGGTAACAAACATGACTCAGCATGCGTTTTACTTTGACGGCACTCGCTGCACGGGCTGCAAGACCTGCGAGATGGCCTGCAAGGACTACAAGGACCTTGACCGGGGCATCGCGTTCCGCAAGGTGTACGAGGTGACGCTCGGCGAGACGAGCGCGGACGCGGACGGCTGCTTCACCACCTCGTGCGTGAGCTACCCGCTGTCCATGTCGTGCAACCACTGCGACAAGCCGGCGTGCGTGGAGGTGTGCCCCACGGGCGCCATGAGCAAGGACGCCGAGCGGGGGCTGGTGAGCGTCGACGCCGACAAGTGCATCGGCTGCGGCTACTGCCACATGGCCTGCCCCTACAACGCCCCGAAGGTGGACCGCGCCAAGGGGCACTCGGTGAAGTGTGACGGCTGCGCCGAGTTCCTGGCCGTCGGCGAGAAGCCGGTGTGCGTGAAGGCGTGCCCGGCGCGCGCCCTCGACTTCGGCACCGTCGAGGAGATGGCCGAGAAGGGCGAGCGCGGCAACATCGCGCCTCTGCCCGAGCCCGACTACACCGAGCCCAACCTGTATGTCAAGCCCTCTGCGGACGCGAAGCCTGCGGGCGACATGGACGCGAAGGTCGCGAACCCCCTGGAGGTGATGTAGCATGGAGGCCGTACTCGCCGAAATGCCGCTGGCGCTGTTCACTACGCTGTCCGCCATCGGCGCGGGCGCGTTCGTCACGCTGGCCGTGGCGCTTGCCACCACGAAGCCGAGCGCTGAGCAGCTGGGCAAGATCGACAAGATGACGGCGATCCCGCTGGCCCTCATCCTGGTGAGCTTCATCGCGGCGTTCTTCCACCTGGCCAACGTCATGAACGCCCCGCAGGTGTTTGCGGGCGTGGGTCGCTCGCCGCTGTCCAATGAGATCGCCGTGGGCTGCGTGTTCACGGTGACGGCCGTCGTCTACTGGGCGCTGGCGGTTGCCGGCAAGCTCCCCGCGGGCGCGCGGCGCGGGCTCAGCGCCGCCGTGGCCGCGCTGGCCGTGGTGTACGCCCTGTTCATGGGCTTGGCGTACATGATGAGCACCATCCCCTCGTGGGACACGGTGTTCTCGCCCCTCCAGATGGTCAACTTCGCCCTGATGGGCGGCGCTGCGGCGGGCGTGCTGGTGCTCGCCCTCGGCGGCCTTGACGCCGAGGCGCTCAAGCCGGCCAAGAAGGCGATCCTGGTTGTGTCGGTCTCGGGCGCGGTGCTCGGCATCGCGGGCTTGGCCGGGCAGGCCGTGACCGCCTCGGGGCTGCAGAACGCCCTCACCCTCGGCTCTGACCTGGTGGCTGCGGCCGCGCCCCTCATCGGCGCGGGCGTCGTGGGGATCATCGCGGCCTGCGCGTGCACGGTGCTGGCGCTGCGCGCGCCGCGCCCGCTCGCCCTGGGTGCCGCAGCCTGCGTGCTGGCGGTCGTCGGCATCCTGTGCGCGCGCCTGGCGTTCTACGCCATGTCCCTGTCGGTCGGCCTGTACGTGTTCTAGGGCCTGCGCGGGGTTGGCCGAGGCGGCGGGAGCGCATCCTGCTGTCTCCGACCTCGGCCAAGTGGGGCAGCGGGCTTGGGTCCTGCTGCCTGAGGGCGGGGTGCGTCGACGTCGGCGCACCCCGCTTCGCTCGTTATCGGCTCGTTGTCGGAGAGTTTGCGAAGGAAGGGGCGAGAAAGCCGCGATCTGATACCATCGGGGCTTCCCGGGCCGCATGCGCGGCTGCTTGGCGCGAGGCGGACCTGCGGTTTTGCCTGCAGTTTGCCGGGCTGCGCCCACGCCGGCAGGCTGCTTGCGCGACGGCGGGTATCAGATCGCGTGTTTCTCGCACGAAGGGAGAGAGAACCATGAACGACCTCAACGGCGCGGCGTGCGAAGCTGCCCCGGAGCACGCCTTGGAGCACGCCTTGGAGCAGGTGGCGTTTCTCGGGAGACGCTCGGGCCGCTGTTCTTGAACGACCCCGGCCGCGGCGGCGAGGCGGCTTGCGCGGCCCTGGCGTCTTTCGCGTCGCTCGACGTGCGGGCGGCCGCCGCCGAGTGGCCCTTCGTCGACGAGGAGGAGACGCGCGCGGCGCTCGAGCTCATGCGCGCCGGCGCTGCCGCCGGCGTCGACGACGACCTCGTGTGGGAGTACCGGCGGCTGTTCGTGGGGCCGGCGAAGAAGGCCGCGCCGCCGTGGGGCTCGGTGTACACCGACCGCGAGTGCGTGGTGTTCGGCGCGAGCACGCTTGAGCTGCGCGCGTGGATGCGCGCACACGGCATCGAGCGGCTGGGCGACAAGACGGAGCCGGAGGACCACATCGGGCTCATGCTGCTGCTCATGACGTGGATCGCCGACAACCGCCCCGAGCTGCTCGACGAGTACCTGCGCGAGCACCTGCTCACCTGGGCGGGGCACTTCCTCTCCCTCGTCGAGCGCGAGGCGGCGCATCCGTTCTACGAGGGCCTGGCGCGCCTGACGCGTGCGAGCTTGGAGGGCGTGTGCGAGGCGCGCGGCCTCGAGGTGACCTACCCGCGCTTCTACCGCTAGGCAGATCCTCGGCAGGACGGCTGCGACGCGTGCGCGGGCAGCGTCGGGCGGCGCACGCGGCAGAAGATTTCGTCGGCTCGCGCATGCGACGGCGGGCGGCGCTCCCGCGCTCCCGCCGTCTTCGAGAAAGGGGAGGGCTATGTACAGCATGGACGGCTTGAGCACGGCGTTCGGCGAGATCACGCTCGTGCTCTTCACCACGCTCGCGCCCTCGGGCGTGGTGGCGCTCATCCTCATGGCCCTGCCCTTCCTCTCGGGGCGCGCGGGCGAGCGCGAGCGCGTGGCGATCGACCGCTTCATGTGCATCCCCATCGCCGTCACCTTGACGGGGCTCGTAGTGTCGACCACGCATCTGGGCAACCCCGCCAACGCGCTCTACGTGCTGGCGGGCGTGGGACGCTCGCCGCTGTCGAACGAGGTGTTCGCGGGCGTGGTGTTTCTGGGGCTCGCCGGCGTGTACTGGCTCACGGCGTTCTCGGAGCGCCAGCGCGTAAGGCTGCGCCGCGCGGGGCTCGCGCTTGTGTGCGCGGCGGGCATGGCGTTCGTGGGCGCCATCGCGTTCGCCTATGACGCCCCCACCATCCTCGCGTGGAGCACGCCCTACGTGCCGTTGGCGCTCTGCCTGAACGCGCTTTCGGGCGGACCCCTGCTCGCGCTGCTCGGCCTGCACGTCGCGGGATATCGCGCGGTGCGCGGTCGGCTCGGCTGGGCGCTCGTGTGCGCGGCGGCGCTGCTCGCGGCGGCCAACGCGTGCGTCTACGTGCTGCAGGGGCTTGGCCTCGCGGGCATCGAGAACCACGTGACCACGGCGGCGTCGCAGGTGCCGGGCTACTTCGCGATGCTCGGCGCGTTCGCGGTCCTCGTGGGGGCGGGCGTCGGCGTTGCGGCAAGCGCGCTGCGAGCAGGCTCGGGCACGCGGCGCTCGACCACGGTGCGCCTTGTGGTGGCCTGCGTGCTCGCGCTCGCCGGCATCTTCGTGATGAGGTTCGCCTTCTACATGATGCACCTGACGGTGGGCCTGGGCGTGTAGCCCGCATCGCAGGGCAGGGGGTGCTGCTCGGGTTCGCGGGGCCCGGGGGCGGAGGGGGTGCCCCGCGCGCAGGTTCTACAGCGACTGAAACAGCCCAGTGGGCTGTTTCACCAAGCGAAGCCTGTTTGAGCACGGGGTTCCCCCTCCGCCCCCGGGCCCCGCGAGCCCGAGCGCCTAGGGGCGGCAACCCCGTGCTCGCCAGATGAGCTTCGCTGCTCCCGAGCCCCGAGCGAGCGAGCCCTGCTCCTGGCAGCCTTACTCTGCCTGCGCGATCAGCTGCTCGAGCGCGGCGATCTTCACGCAGCACACGAACACGTCCATGGCCTCCTCGAGCTCCTCCGTGGGCGGCAGGGTGGGGGCGATGCGGATGTTGGAGTCGTGCGGGTCGCGCCCGTAGGGCCAGGTGGCGCCCGCGCCCGTCATCACCACGCCCGCCTCGCGCGCAAGCGCCACGATGCGCGCGGCCGTGTGCTCGGGGCCGTCGAAGCTCACGAAGTAGCCGCCGCGCGGGCTCGTCCAGCGTGCGACGCCCGCCTCGCCGAGCCCCTCCTCCAGCTTGCGCGCCACGAGCGCGAACTTCGGACGCAGGATGGCGGCGTGGAGCGCCATGTGCGCCGCGATGCCGTCCCCGTCGCGCAGGAACTTCACGTGGCGCAGCTGGTTGAGCTTGTCGTGCCCGATCATCTGCACGGTGAGGTGGGACTTCGCCTCCGCGATGTTCTCCGGCGAGGCCGCCATGGCCGCCACGCCGGCGCCCGGGATGGTCACCTTCGAGGTGGACGCGAACTTGAGGTAGCGGTGGAGGTTGCCCGTCTCCGCGCACGCGCGGGCGATGTCGAGCAGCTGGTCCTGCTCGCTCGCCTCGTCATGGAGGTGGTGCACGGCGTAGGCGTTGTCCCAGAAGATGCGGAAGTCCTCGGCGGCGCACTCCATGGAGGCCAGGCGGCGCACCACCTCGTCGGAGTACGTGACGCCGCCGGGGTTGGAGTACTTCGGAACGCACCAGATGCCCTTCACGCGCGCGTCCGAGGCCGCGAGGCGCTCGACCTCGTCCATGTCGGGCCCGTCCTCGTTCATCTCGACGGGGATCATCTCGATGCCGAACGCCTGCGTGATGGCGAAGTGGCGGTCGTAGCCCGGAACGGGGCAGATCCACTTGACGGCGTCGCAGGCGCACCACGGCGCGCTGCCCAGGCAGCCGAAGTCGAGGCAGCGTGCCAGCGCGTCGTACATCGCCGTGAGGCTCGAGTTGCCGAGCACGATGACGTTTGCGGGCTCGTCGTCGAGCAGGCAGGCCATGAGGCGCTTCGCCTCGGGCAGGCCGTCGAGCACGCCGTAGTTGCGGCAGTCGGTGCCGTCCTCGGAGAAGCAGTCGGCCGCCGAGGTGACGAGCCCGAGCATGGGCATGGACAGGTCGAGCTGGTCGGACGCCGGCTTGCCGCGCGCCATGTTGAGCGCAAGCCCGCGCGCCTTGAATTCCGCGTACGTTTCCTGCTGAGCCGCCAGCTCGTCGCGCAGCTGGTCGATGGGCATTTCCGCAAAGCGCGTCATAGCATGCGTCCTTTCACCGTTAAACATTCGTAACTTGGGCGAGAAAGAGCGAAACACTCCACTCGGATAAAGTATAATCCCCCTGTTTAGTCACATGATAGGGTAAGACCCCGCCAGCGAGGGCATCTTCAGATTTAACGCGCAGATAAGCGCGTGCGGGGCCGCAAGGGGAGAAAGCTAAAGGGAAATGATAGAGAGCGATGTCTGGGTAGTATTCGCGATGCTCATCTACTTCGCGGTAGTGGTGTGCATCGGCTTTGTGTATGCGAAGCGCTCCAACTCCTCGAGTGAGGAGTACTTCTTGGGCGGGCGCGGCCTCGGGCCGTGGCTCACGGCGCTGTCGGCCGAGGCGTCGGACATGTCGGGCTGGCTGCTCATGGGCCTGCCGGGCGTGGCGTACTTCACGGGCGCGTCGGACGCCATGTGGACGGCCATCGGCCTGGCCATCGGCACGTACCTCAACTGGAAGTTCGTGGCGAAGCGCCTGCGCAAGTACTCGGAGAAGGCGAACAACTCCATCACGGTGCCCGACTTCTTCTCCAACCGATTCCATGACGGCAAGCACGTCCTCATGACCATCGCCGCGCTGATCATCATCTTGTTCTTCACCATCTACACGGCCTCGTGCTTCGTGACGGTGGGCAAGCTGTTCGCCACGCTGTTCGGCTGGGACTACGCCACCATGATGATCATCGGCGCCATCATCGTGTTCCTCTACACCTTCCTGGGCGGCTACCTCTCGGTGTGCACCACCGACCTCATCCAGGGCTCGCTCATGTTCTTCGCGCTGGCCACCATCTTCGTCGGCAGCGTGACGGCGGCGGGCGGCGTGGACAACACGGTGGCCTTCCTGCAGTCGATCCCGGGCTTTCTGTCGGGGACGGAGATCGCGGTGCCGATCGTCGACGAGGCCGGCAAGCAGGTGGTCGAGAACGGCCAGCCGCTCTTCGCTGAGGCGGGCGCGTACGGCCTGGTCACTATCGTGAGCGGCCTGGCGTGGGGCCTCGGCTACTTCGGCATGCCCCAGGTGCTCATCCGCTTCATGTCCATCCGCCACTCGAGCGAGATCAAGAAGTCGCGCCTCATCGCCATGATCTGGCTCGTGGTCTCCTTGAGCTCCGCGGTGTGCATCGGCCTCATCGGCCGCGCGGTCATCCCCGCCGAGTTTCTGACGCAGGCCTCCGCCGAGAGCGTGTTCATCGTGCTCTCGCGCATGCTCCTGCCCTCGTTCTTCTGCGGGCTGGTGGTCTCGGGCATCTTCGCGGCGGCCATGAGCTCGTCGTCGTCCTACCTGCTCATCTCGGGCTCGGCTGTGGCGAACAACATCTTCAAGGGCCTGCTCAAGCGCGACGCCACTGACTCCCAGGTCATGATCGCCGCGCGCGTCACGTTGACGGCCATCCTGATCCTCGGCTGCTTCCTCGCGCTCGACCAGGACTCCTCGATCTTCAACATCGTGTCGTACGCATGGGCGGGCTTCGGCGCGTCGTTCGGCCCGCTCATGCTGCTGTCGCTGTACTGGCGCCGCACCACCATGCAGGGCGCGGTGGCCGGCATGCTCACGGGCGCGTGCACCGTGGTGGTCTGGAACATGTTCATCAAGCCGCTCGGCGGCTGGTTCGGCGTGTACGAGCTTCTGCCCGGCTTCGTGCTCGCGCTCGTGGTGATCGTGGTGGTGTCGCTGCTCACGCCCGAGCCCAAGCAGGAGGTGCTCGACGACTTCGACACCTACATGGAGCTCGACGTCTAGCGGATTCCAGTCGCATGGCGCGGCCGACGCCGTTGGCGTCTTGCCCGCCGCATGGTGCTCGTCGCGGGTTCGGGCCTCGCTCCTCGTGAAGGTGTCCGCATGGCCCGCGTAACGTGCTTCCCCATGAAAAAAGATCCCCGCTTCGGCGGGGATCTTTTTATCTCAGGATGCTTGACCTTGCGGCATGGAGCGCGGCAGCACACGGAGCGCGGCGCGGTGCTGCGCCAAGTTGAGGTGGCGTCTTAGTAGCGGACGAACACCATGCCGGATTGCACGGGGCCGTAGATGACGCCGACGCCGTAGTCTGCGGCGTGGATCATCTGGTCGTTGCCCACGTAGATGCCGCAGTGACCGGAGTTCACGCACACGTCACCCGGCTGCGGGTCGCTCACACGCGGCCAGCCGAGGAAGGTGCTCGTGCTGCCCAAGCGGCTGTAGGAGCCGGTGAGGCAGTAGGACACGAAGCCCGAGCAGTCGAACCGGCCCGGTGCGCAGGCGCCCCACTCGTATTGGGCGTTGCCCACGTAGCTCTGCGCGCGTCCGACGACCGAGCCTGCGTCGGCGGGAACGTAGGCAGGGGCGTTGCTGGCGCTGCCGCCCGCGTTGCCGCCATCGGAGCTCCCGCCGCCCGACGGCTGCGTGGCCTGCTGGATGGCCTGCTGGACGACGGATGCCGCCGCAGCCTCCTCGGCGCGGCGCTGCGCCTCGCGCTCCTGCTCGAGCAGCTCCGCAGCCTCGGCGCTCAGGTTGTCGTAGATGGCCTGTATCTCGGCGACGGTGGCCTCGGCCTCCTCCTTCACCTGGCGGGCCGTCTCGGCCTGCTCGGCGGCGATGCGCTCCTGCTCGGCGTAGGTGGCCTTCTGGGCCTCCACCTCGGCGCGCAGGTCCTTGGTCTGCTGGACCATGTTCGCGTCGTTCTCGTTCATGCTGTTGAGCAGGTCCCAGTTGTTGGAGAACGCCTGGAACGTGGTGGAGCCCAAGAGCAGGTCGATGAAGGACAGCGAGCCCGTGCGGTACATGCTGCGCGCGCGCGTGCCGAGCTTGTCCTGGAGGTCGGCGATCTGCCCGTTGGCCTCGTCGATGCGCGCCTGCGCCTCGTCCATCTTCTCCTGCGCGGCCTCCTGCTCGGCCAGCGCGTCGAAGTAGTCGTCAGACGCGGCGTCGAGCTGCGTCTGCATGGCGTTGAGCTTGTCGAGCGTGGCGGCGGCCTCAGCCTGCTTCTCGGCGGCCGTGGGCACGGCGAGGGCGGCGAGGGGGTTGAGGGCCAGGGTGCAAGTTGCGGCCCCGAAGACCGCGGCGCTCCCGAGGAACGCGCGTCTGCTTACGGTGTTGAAATGCTCGCTCATCAGATTATGAACCTCCCTAGATTGAGCACAGTGAATGTCGTTTGATGCAAACATGTTCGCTATCATAACATGACAACTCCGAGTGAAGGCTTCCTTGAGAAAGCCTTCATAACTCGCTGCTTTGCGTTAGGTGCTTGATTATGCTCGAACTTTTTTCAGGGATTGCACGCGCCATACTCTTATAAAGAAGGGGAGCAGGTGCGCATCATTCGGCATAATGCCTGATGCGAAGGAGGTTTTCTCGCTCGCCATGCGTGATTTGCGGAGGAGATGTGTGGATACGCCCGGAGGCGTGTAAGTAGTTGACAGGCGGTATCCGGTAGCGTATTATTCATTCGCTCGCTTGTTCGGAGCACGTTTGGACGGGCGGGTGGCAGCTTGATAAATACACATGAATTAAGTGCCGAAATGGGCGTGTGCCCGAGTGGTTAAAGGGGACGGGCTGTAAACCCGTTAGCTATGCTTACCTAGGTTCGAATCCTAGCGCGCCCACCATTTCGCCTGTGTAGCTCAGTCGGTAGAGCACTTCGTTGGTAACGAAGAGGTCACCGGTTCAAGTCCGGTCGCAGGCTCCATTAATGGCGGTGTAGCTCAGTTGGTCAGAGCACACGGTTCATACCCGTGGCGTCACTGGTTCAAATCCAGTCACCGCTACCATGAGGAACTGTCGCGTCCGCTCCTTGCGGACGCGTTTATTTTGTTTGTTTCGCGTATGCGAAGGAATCTCTTTTAATAAGGAGGATGAAACATGGCTAAGGAGAAGTTCGAGCGTTCCAAGCCGCATGTTAACATCGGCACGATCGGTCATGTCGACCATGGCAAGACCACGCTGACGGCCGCCATCTCCAAGACCCTGTCCGAGAACGACGGCGCGCACGGCACTGCTCGCGCTGACTTCACCGCCTTCGATCAGATCGACAAGGCTCCCGAGGAGCGTGAGCGCGGCATCACCATCTCCATCGCTCACATCGAGTACGAGACCGACAAGCGTCACTACGCTCATGTTGACTGCCCCGGCCATGCCGACTACGTCAAGAACATGATCACCGGCGCTGCTCAGATGGACGGCGCGATCCTCGTCATCGCCGCCACCGACGGCCCCATGGCCCAGACGCGTGAGCACATCCTGCTCGCCCGCCAGGTTGGCGTTCCCTACATCGTGGTCTTCCTGAACAAGTGCGACATGGTCGACGACGAGGAGCTCATCGAGCTCGTCGAGATGGAGGTCACCGAGCTGCTCGACTCCTACGGCTTCGAGGACTGCCCGATCGTTCGCGGCTCTGCTCTGAAGGCCCTCGAGGGCGAGGCCGAGTGGCAGGAGAAGATCTGGGAGCTCATGGATCTCGTTGACGAGCACATCCCGACTCCCGAGCGTGACGTCGACAAGCCGTTCCTGATGGCTGTCGAGGACACCATGACCATCACCGGCCGCGGCACCGTTGCCACCGGTCGTGTGGAGCGCGGCGTCCTGCACGTGAACGACCCGCTGGAGATCATCGGCATCCGCGAGACCCAGAACACGGTCTGCACCGGCATCGAGATGTTCCGCAAGCTGCTCGACGAGGCCCAGGCTGGTGACAACATCGGCTGCCTGCTTCGCGGCATCAAGCGCGAGGAGATCGTCCGCGGCCAGGTTCTCTGCAAGCCCGGCAGCGTGACCCCGCACACCGAGTTCGAGGGTCAGGTCTACATCCTGACCAAGGAAGAGGGCGGCCGCCACACCCCGTTCTTCGACGGCTATCGTCCGCAGTTCTACTTCCGCACCACCGACATCACCGGCGTTGCGCATCTTCCCGAGGGCACCGAGATGGTTATGCCTGGTGACAACGTCACCATCACGGGCGAGCTCATCCATCCGATCGCCATGGAAGAGGGCCTCAAGTTCGCTATCCGCGAGGGTGGCCGCACCGTTGGCTCCGGCCGCGTGACCAAGATCATCAAGTAACTGAACCTTGCTTGATACCGCAGGGCTTGCGCTTGCTCGCAGGCGCAAGCCCTGTTCTTCGGAATTCATGTGTATGCGCTAAGCTTGCTCGAGTTTAACGGCAAAAGGAGAATTCATGCGTACGTTGGTCACCCTGGCCTGCACCGAGTGCAAGCGCCGCAACTACACGACCAAGAAGAACAAGCAGAACAACCCTGACCGCATCGAGTTCAAGAAGTACTGCAAGTGGTGTGGGCATCACACCATGCACAAGGAAACTCGCTAGAGGTTTGGTGTTTTAGGAAACAGGCATAGGCCAGTAGCTCCAATTGGTAGAGCGGCGGTCTCCAAAACCGCATGTTGGGGGTTCGAGTCCCTCCTGGCCTGCCAGCTTGTTTGGTACGAGCAGCCCGACGGCTGCTTGTTTGGCGTTTAGACGATTAATCATTTCACCACTTTTTTCAGAAGGATTCTCATGGCGAAGAAGTCCAAGACACAGAGAGCGAAGGCATCCGCGGCTCGTCAGCAGCGCAAGGCTGCGCGTGAGCAGGAGGAGCTCAACCCGAGCGTCGAGACGACTCCGGCGGTCGAGGAGGCTCCCAAGAAGTCGCTCTTCAAGAAGACGAGCGATGACGCGGCTGCGAAAAGCCCTGAGCCCAAGGGCTCTGCCAAGAAGGCTGAGGAGAAGAAGCCCAAGAAGAAGCGCTTCAAGTTCCTCCGCGAGGTCCGCTCCGAGATGAAGCGCGTCACCTGGCCGACCCGCACCGACGTCCTGCGTTGGTCGGGCGTCGTGGTCGTGGCCCTCCTGTTCTTCGGCGTGTTCGTCGCGTTGCTCGACAACGCCATCATCACGCCGCTTCTCGTCCTGATCTCTGGCATTGGAGCTTAACGTTATGGCTAAGAAGTGGTACGTCCTGCATACCTATTCCGGGTATGAGAACAAGGTTAAGACGAACCTCGAGACCCGCATTGAAACCATGGGCCTCGAAAACAACGTGTTCGGCATCGAGATCCCGACCGAAGTGGTCACGGAGATCAAGGAAGGCGGCCGCCGCGTCGAGAGCGAGAAGAAGGTGTTCCCGGGCTACGTCCTGGTGCGCATGGAGCTCGACGACCGCAGCTGGGCTGCCGTCCGCAACACGCCGGGCGTCACGGGATTCGTGGGGAGCCAAGGCAACCCCTCGCCGCTGACGCGCGACGAGTACAACAAGATCATGAAGCGCACGAGCCACGAGGCTCCGAAGAAGACCTCGTCGAGCCTTGAGGTGGGACAGCCTGTCAAGGTGGTCTCCGGCCCGCTCGCCGAGTTCGACGGCGTGATCTCCGAGGTGTCCCCCGAAGCCGGCAAGGTTAAGGTTATGGTTTCGATCTTCGGCCGCGAAACCCCGGTTGAGCTTTCGTTCGACCAGGTGGCCAAGATCTAAGTTTGAACACACTGAACGTCGCGTTCGTGCCCGCGTGGACCGGGGCTTCTCACGAGCGCGAGGTTTTTGTGATAGAGAGAGTATTCGACCACATCTGAAAGGTAGTAACAGATGGCTGAGAAGAAGCAGACGGGCTTCGTCAAGTTGCAGATTCCCGCGGGTGCCGCGAACCCCGCACCGCCGGTCGGCCCGGCGCTCGGCGCCCAGGGCGTCAACATCATGCAGTTCTGCCAGGCGTTCAACGCCCAGACGCAGGACCAGTCCGGCACCATCATCCCCGTTGAGATCACGATCTACGAGGACAAGACCTTCACCTTCGTGTGCAAGACGCCCCCGGCGGCTGTGCTCATCAAGGAGAAGCTCGGCATCAAGAGCGGCGCGGGCATCCCGCAGCTGCAGACCGTCGGCACGCTGACCGAGGATCAGCTCCGCGAGATCGCCGAGATCAAGATGCCCGACCTGAACGCCAACACCATCGAGGCCGCCATGGAGATCGTCGCCGGCACGGCCCGCTCCATGGGCGTGCGCATCGAGGGCCGCGAGATGAAGAAGAAGTACGTTCCGTCTCGCAAGGTCGCCGCGATGCTGCAGGGCAAGACGATCGAGGAGTAGCCTGCCGCAGGCTCGCAGGCGGCACGGCCCCTGCGAGGCTTTGAGCGGCGTTCGCGAGCATACGCTCGCATGACACGTCAGTTGTAAGTGGAAGAGCTGGAAGCGCTCGCCATTACCACGAAAGGATCAGAGCATGACCAAGAAGTCCAAGAAGTACCTCGCTGCGATGGAGCAGATCCCCGAGCAGCCCGTTTCCCCGCTCGCCGCGATGAAGCTCGTCAAGGAGATCGCGACCGCGAACTTCGACGAGACCGTCGAGGGCCACTTCCGCCTCGGCATCGACACCCGCCAGGCTGACCAGCAGCTGCGCGGCACCGTGAGCCTCCCGAACGGCTCCGGCAAGACCGTGCGCGTCGCCGTGTTCGCCGAGGGCGAGGCTGCGCGTGCCGCCGAGGAGGCGGGCGCTGACATCGTCGGCACCGAGGAGCTCGTCGCCCAGGTGCAGGCCGGTGAGTTCAACTTCGACGCCGCCGTGGCCACGCCCGATCAGATGGGCAAGGTCGGCCGCCTCGGCAAGATCCTCGGCCCCCGCGGCCTCATGCCGAACCCCAAGCTCGGCACGGTGACCAACGACGTCGCCAAGGCCATCAAGGAGCTCAAGGGCGGCCGCGTGGAGTACCGCGCCGACCGCTACGGCATCGCGCACGTGACGCTCGGCAAGGTGAGCTTCACGGCCGAGCAGCTCGCTGAGAACTACGGCGCCGTGTTCGACGAGATCCTGCGCATGAAGCCGGCTGCCGCCAAGGGCCGCTACGTGAAGTCCGTCACGGTTGCCTCCACCATGAGCCCGGGCGTGCCCGTTGACTCCGCGGTGACCCGCAACTACCTCGAGGCTGCTGAGTAGCAGACACTCTCTCATCATTTGAAGGCCGCTCCTTGTGGGGCGGCCTTTTTGCGTTTGGGCGAGGGGCGGATGTGCGCGGGGTGCGGAGGCGGGGCCGGGCGGAGCTCAGTCGCTCAGACAGTCCTGCTCGCGCGAAAGCGCCACTGGCGCTTTCGGCTCGTGCGGAACTCGCTTGGTGAGCACCGCCCGGCCCCGCCTCCGCTCGCGTGTGGGGGTTGAAATCTAGCCGCGTAGATGTGCATCTCATATGAAACGCCCGCAGGGCGCTTCGGCGCGCACAGGGCTCGCTTGGTGGGTGCCGAGCGGGCTTCCGCTTCCGCTTATGGGGTGTTTCGCCAGATGATCAGGTATAATGGGTCGGCGTGAAAGTTGATGGGAAGGGTTTGGCATGGGCGTTGTCATAAAGAGCGCGTCGGAGATCGAGGCGATGAAGGAGGCGGGACGCGTGTCCGCCAAGGTGCTGCGTGAGGTGGGCAAGATGGTGCGCCCGGGCGTCACCACGCTCGAGCTCGACGAGTTCGCCGAGGCGCTCATCCGCCTCGAGGGCGGCGTCCCGGCGTTCAAGGGCTACGGCGGCTTCCCCGGCTCCATCTGCGCGTCGGTGAACGAGCAGATCGTGCACGGCATCCCGTCGGCGAAGGTGGTGCTCAGGGAAGGCGACATCATCTCCATCGACACGGGCGCCGTGGTCGACGGCTGGGTGGGCGACAACGCTTGGACGTTTGCCGTGGGGAAGGTCTCGCCCGAGAAGGCGCGCCTGCTCGAGGTGACGGAGAAGTGCATGTGGGCCGGCGTGGAGGCCGCGCGGCCGGGCAACCGCCTCGGCGACATCGGGCATGCGGTGCAGACGGTGGCCGAGGCGGCGGGATACGGCGTGGTGCGCGAGTACGTGGGGCACGGCGTCGGGCGCGTCATGCACGAGGAGCCCAACGTCCCCAACTACGGGTTCCGCCACACGGGCATGCGCCTCCAGCCTGGCATGGTGATCGCCATCGAGCCGATGATCAACATGGGCACGCACAAGACGCGTGCGATGCCCGACGGCTGGCTCGTGTGCACGCGTGACGGGAAGCCCTCGGCGCACTTCGAGAAGACGGTCGCCATCACCGAGGACGGTCCCGTGGTGCTCACCACCGAGGAGGGTCACCGCCGACCCGTGTAGGGTCCTCGCGGGACGCTATCTCGCGTGGCGTCCCCTGCGGGCCTTCTTGCTGGAGGGGAGGAACCGATCGAGCAGGCGAGTCACCATCGCCATCTCGGGGATGCGGAAGGCCGCGCAAAGCGCGAAGATGACTGCGAGCCCCGCAAGCCCGCACACCATGATGGTCGCAAGCCCGCCTGCCATGCCGTCGCCGAAGGGCAGCACGCGCTGCAGCAGGCACACGAGCGCCAGCCCCACGCAGGTGGCGGCGACGGTGCGCGCCGCCTTCCACAAGATGGCGCCGAGCTTGATGCCGCCCAGGCTGAAGCGCAGGATTCCCAGCAGCACCATGCAGCAGCTTCCGTAGTACACCAGATCAGCTACGGGCACGCCGGCAAGCCCGAGCACGCCAGGTGCGCACAGGTAGTAGTACAGCCCGCACTGCACCGCCACCATGACGGTGCTGACCAGCGCAAACGTCATGAACTTCCGCATGCTGGCGTACACGTTGTACAGGTACATCAGAACCGAGTAGAACGGCATGCTCACGACCCAAAGCGCCAGGATGGAGCCGACGTACTGCGCGTCCTCCGCGTTGAAGGCGCCCGCCTGGAACAGCTGCATAAGCGGCGTGGAGAGCGCTCCCACCAGCCCCGCCAAGGGCACGATGAGCAGGAGCGTGCCCGACACGCCCGAGGTGATGTGGCGGCGCAGCGCGCGAACGTCTCCCTTCGCCACGTCCTCGCTCATCTCGGTGAACAGCGCACGCGACAGCGACACCGCCACCACGCCGTGCGGCAGCTGGTACCACGTCCAGGCGTAGATGAGCGTGGAGGGCCCGTTGTCACCTGCCTGCAGCGAGAACGCGTTGCGGCACGAGAACGACACCATGGTGCCCACGATGTAGACGAACGTGGGGACGGCTATCTTGATGGCCTCGCGCAGCGCGGGGTCGTGCAGGTTGATCCGCGGCTTCCAGCGGAAGCCCAGCTTGGCGAGCGCGGGTATCTGGATGGAGAACTGGACCACCACGCCGAGCGTCGTGCCGACCGCGAGCACCACGAGCGCGAGGTCGGGATTGACGGCGCTCAGGGGCACGTATGCCAGAAACGACGCGATGACCACCACGTTGTTCAGCGCCGGCGCAAGCGAGGGCAGGAAGTACACGCGGTTTGCGTTCAGGATGGACGTGATGACGCCGCCGATGCCGTAGAACACGATCTGCACGGCGAAGATGCGGAAGAACATGGTGGCGTACACCGAGACGGCGGCAGTGTCACTCACGGTGAACGTCTGCGTTGCGATGACCTGCGGCGCGAACACCGTGGCGAGGATGGAGAGCACGCCGAGGACCACGATGCACAGGTTCAGCAGGTTGCAGGCGAACAGGTTGCCGCCCTTCGTGCCGAGCTTCTCCTTCTGCGAGAGGTACACCGGGATGAAGGCGGCGCCCAAGAGCCCGCCCGCCACCAGCTCGTATACCACGTTGGGCATGTTGTTGGCCACCTGGTACGCCGAGGTGATGAGCGTGTTGCCCAGGGCGAACGCCATCGTCCACGTGCGGATGAGCCCGGTTGCGCGCGAGCCGAGCGTGGCTATGGACATGAGCGCGGTGGAACGGGCAACAGACGTGTTCGCCACGTAGTTCTCTCCTTCGGCAGTCTTCTATGAAACTTGTGTAGCAAGCTGCAGCCGCTCAGCGGACGCAAATGCAACACGACTATAATGATCAACACCTATGCGCAAGAAGGAAAATTCACCTAAAGAATGGAAAAGCAAAGCGTGACTACAACAGCTGATTTCGTGCCCGTCTTGTTGGGCGGAGATGCCAACGCCTACGGCATGGCGCGGTCGTTCTACGAGGAGTACGGCACCAAGTCGCACGTGGTGTGCAAGGGCGCGTTCCACATCTGCCAGAACTCGAAGCTCTTGTCCATTGACGTCGTCGAGCCGAACCTGGAGGACGACGAGGTGTTCACGCGCACGCTCCTCGACTTCGCGCTCCGCTTCGAGGGGCGCACGCTCGTGCTCGCGCCGTGCGGCGACAACTACACCAAGATGCTCGTGCGCAACCAAGACGCGCTGCGCGACGCCTACCGGTTCTCCATCATGACGCCTGACCAGTTCGACCTGCTCTCCACCAAGGAGCGGTTCTACGGCACGTGCGAGCGCTACGGCCTCGAGTTCCCGAAGACCTGCGAGGTCACGAAGGATGCCGCCAAGGGGTTCAAGCCGCCGTTCGACTACCCCGTGGTGGTGAAGCCGTCGAACTCGGTCATGTACTGGAACTGCTCGTATCCGGGCAAGAAGAAGGTGTTCGTAGTGCGCGACCAGGCGGAGATGGACGCCATCCTGGCGGGCGTGTACTCGTCGAGCTACGATGACGCCATGATCGTGCAGGACTTCGTCCCGGGCGATGACAGCCGCATGCGCGTCATGAACTGCTACAGCGACCGCAACGGGCGCGTGACCATGATGGCGCTCGGGGACGTGCTGCTCGAGGAGCACACGCCCGAGGGCATCGGCAGCTACGGCGCCATCATGACGGGGTACGACCCCGCGGTGAACGAGCGCATCAAGGGCTTTCTGGAGGAGATCGGCTACATCGGCTTCTCGAACTTCGACTTGAAGCTCGACGAGCGCGACGGATCCTACAAGCTCTTCGAGATCAACCCCCGCCAGGGCCGGTCCAGCTACTTCACGACGGCCTCGGGCAAGAACCTGGCGCGCTACCTCGTGCGCGACGTGGTGGAGGGGCGCGATGACGCCTGCGAGGTGGCCACGCTCGACGACGAGGTGCTCTGGACCATGATCCCCCTCGAGGTCATCCGCACGTACGTAAGCGAGCCCGACGTGCTCGCCCGCGCGGAGCGGCTCATGCGCGAGGGGCGCGTGAGGTGGTCGTACTGGAGCGAGGACGACAGGTCGCTCATGCGCTGGGTGAGCTTCAAGGTGAACCAGCGCAACTACAAGAAGCAGTACGCGGCATGCTTCAACCGCCGTCACGTGAACGACTAGGCGGTGCGCGCGCGTGGAGAAGCTCGGCATCATCGGGGGGTTGGGGCCTGCTGCCACGGCGCGGCTGATGACGCGCGTCGTGGAGTTCACCGACGCCCAGCGTGACCAGGACCACCTCGACGTCACGGTGCTCTGCCGCCCGCAGATTCCCGACCGCACGGCGTATCTGCTCGGCGTGCCCGGCGCGCGCTCCTTCGTGGAGCCCATGCGCCAGGCCGCGTGCGAGCTCGAGGCGGCGGGCTGCACGGTGCTCGCCACGCCGTGCAACACCTCGCATGCGCGCCTGGAAGACATCGCCGCCCCGCTCACGCGCGCGCGGTTCGTGCCGATGCCCGACGCCTCCGCGCGCCTGCTCGCGCGCGGAGGGGCTCGCCGCGTGGGCGTGCTCGCCACCGACGGCACCATGCAGACGGGCGTGTACGCGCGTGCGCTCGCGGCGGAGGGGCTCGAGCTCGCGCCCCTTTCCCCTGACGAGCAGCGCGCGGTGATGGAGGTCATCTACGACCGCGTGAAGAGGGGGGACGTGCCCGGGCCTGAGAGCCTCACGCCGCTGGTGGAGGCGCTCGCCGAGCGCTGCTGCGACGGCGTCGTGCTGGGCTGCACGGAGCTTTCCGTGCTCGGCATGCCGCCGTGCGTGGCGGGCGTGCCCGTGGTCGACGCGCTCGACGTCCTCGCGGCGAGCTGCGTGGTCGCCTGCGGCGCGTCTTTGCGGAGGTCCGAGGTCGCCCGCTCGTTTTCACCTGAACTCGCCCGCTTGTGTGAGCGCGGCGCGAAGAGAGAGCAGAGGATTGTCTTATGTGCGGCATTACCGGCTTTTACCTGACGAAGCGCGTGGAGGATCCGCGGCGGACCATCGAGCTCATGGGCGACCGCATCAGGCATCGCGGTCCCGATGACGCGGGCTACTACGTGGACGAGCGCATGGCGCTGGGACATCGCCGCCTGTCGATCATCGACCTCGAAGGCGGGCGCCAGCCCATCTTGAACGAGGACGGCTCGCGCGTGCTGGTGTTCAACGGGGAGATCTACAACTACCAGGAGCTGCGCGCCGACCTGCTCGCGCGCGGGCATGAGTTCACTACCGAGAGCGACTCCGAGACCATCCTGCACGGGTACGAGGAGTACGGCAGGGGCGTGCTCGACCGCTTGCGCGGCATGTTCGCGTTCGTCATCTGGGACAAGAACACCGGCAAGCTCTTCGGTGCCCGCGACATCTTCGGCATCAAGCCCTTCTACTACTATCGCGAGAACGGCGAGTTCATGTTCGGCTCGGAGATCAAGTGCTTCATGGACCATCCGGGCTTCGTGAAGCGCATCGACCGCGCCAAGATCCCCGAGTACCTCTCCTACGAGTACATCCCGTACGAGAACACGCTGTTCGAGGGCGTGTGCAAGCTCTTGCCTGCGCACTGGTTCGAGTGGAGCGCCGAGACCGGCAGCTTCGAGACCGGCTGCTACTACGAGATGCGCTACAGGATAGACGAGACGCTCTCGCTTGACGAGTGGGCGGACCGCATAGAGGCGGTGTTCACGGAGTCGGTGAAGGCGCACCAGATCGCCGACGTGGAGGTGGGCGGCTTTCTGTCGTCGGGCGTGGACTCGAGCTACGTGGTGGAGCGGGTGTTCCACGAAGGCTCTCCCATCCGCACGTTCTCGGTAGGGTACGAGGAGGAGAAGTACAGCGAGCTGTCCTACGCGCGCGCGTTCGCCGAGGGGCTCGGCGTGGAGAACATCGCGAACAAGATCTCCGCCGACGACTTCTTCGACGCCATGCCCGACATCCAGTACGTGATGGACGAGCCGCTGCCCAATCCGTCGGAGAACCCGCTGTTCTTCCTGGCGGAGAACGCCGCGAAGCACGTGAAGGTGGTGCTCTCGGGCGAGGGGGCTGACGAGCTGTTCGGCGGATACCCGAACTACCTGCAAGAAGACCACATCGCCGCCTACGAGCGCAAGGTGCCCCGCGCGCTGCGCCGCGCGGCAGGGGCCCTCGCCGGCGCGCTGCCGCAGATGAAGGGCCGCCATTTCCTCACGCACGGCGCCATGGAGCCCTGGGAGCGCAACTCGCGCGCCGACTACGTGTTCGAGAACGAGGATCGCCAGCGCTATCTGGCGGACGCCATCGTGAGCGAGGATCCTCAGGCGTACTCGAAGCGCTACTACGATGAGGTGGCGTACGCTGACGCGGTCACGCAGCTGCAGTACGTGGACATGAAGACGTGGATGGCCTACGACATCCTGCTGAAGGCCGACCGCATGTCGATGGCGCATTCCCTCGAGCTGCGCGTGCCGTTCCTGGACAAGGAGGTGCTCGAGCTCGCGCTCACCATCCCGGCTCGGTTCCGCGCGCATGACGACGAGTCGAAGATAGCGCTGCGCCACGCCGCCGCGCGCCGCCTGCCCGAGACGGTGTACCGCAAGGAGAAGCTCGGGTTCCCGTCGCCTCTGGCGGTGTGGCTGCGTGAGGAGAAGTACTACGCGCGCGTGCGCGACGCGTTCACGGGCGCGGTGGCGCGCGAGTTCTTCAAGCCCGAGGAGCTGGTGCGCCTGCTCGACGAGCACAGGGGCGGGGAAGTCTCGCACATGCAGCAGATCTGGTCGTTCTACACGTTCATCGTGTGGTACGAGCAGTTCTTCGGAGACGGCGCGCGCGCCCGATGCCGCAGCTTGGAGGGCGCGGGTGCGGCAGACGTCGCCGTGGGCCTGGGCGCAGGGGCGTAGGAGAGGGCCTTCCATGCGGATTCTCACGGTCGTCAACAACGCGAACCCCGAGGCGGCGCGCGCCGTGCGCGGCCTCTCGCGCCATCTGGAGAAGCGCCAGGTGCAGCACGTGGTGCTCGACTCGCGTGCGCTGCCGTCATGCGTGATGGGGGACGCGCTTGACGAGGCCCTCGAGCGGCTCTCGCTCTCGTCGCCGTTCGAGCTGGTGGTCGTGCTCGGCGGCGACGGCACCATTCTGAAGTCGGCGCGCGTGGCGCACGCGCTCGACGCGCCGGTTCTGGGCGTGAACTTCGGGCATCTGGGCTTTTTGGCGAACCCGTGCGTGGAGAGCGTCGCGCACATGGTGGATGCGGCGCTTGCGGGCGCGGCAACCGAGGAGCAGCGCGTGAACGCCGTGGTGGAGATCGCCACCACGGCCGAGTCGCTGACGTGCTTCGCGCTGAACGAGGTGGCGGTGGCGCGCGCGGCGTCGGGGTGCATCGTGGACTTCTCGGTGGCGGTTGCCGAAGAGGGCGTGCTGCGCATGCGCGGCGACGGCGTGGTGGTGGCGACGGCCACCGGCTCGACGGCCTATGCGCTCTCGGCGGGCGGCCCGCTCGTGTCGCCGCGCCATCGGGGGCTTGTGGTGGCGCCCATCGCGCCGCATACGCTCGTGTCACGCGCCATCGTCACCGAGGGCGATGACGTGGTGGAGGTGCGCCTCGGCGTCGACGAGAGGCGCAGCGAGGTGTCTGTCTTCGTAGACGGCGACGCGGTGGGGTTCTCGGGCGCGCTGAGGCGCGTGCGCGTGCGCACGGGCGAGCGCCCCACGCGCCTTCTGCGCCTCGGCCATGACGGCTTCTACAAGCACATCGCGGACGTTTTCCTGCGCTAGCTGCGCGTATGCACCTTTGATGAAAGATCGGCCTGCCCTGAGCGCAGACTGGTACCATGAACGAAACTTTTGCGCCAAGCAGCAGTGAGGATGCATACATGACTAAAACCACAACGCGAATGGGCAGAGCTGCGCTGGCTTGCGCCCTTGCCAGCGTGCTGGCGGTACCCGCCTTGGGCGCGGGAGCTGCCGCGCCGCAGCAGGCATGGGCCGTGACGTCGAGCGAGAAGCAGGTGGAGGCAGACGAGATCGCCGCCGCCATCGACGCCTTGCAGACGAACCTCAACGAGGCGAATGCCGAATACGAGCGCGCCATGGCCGAGCACGAAGCCGCTTCGGCTGCCGCTGACGAGGCGCAGGCGCGCGCCGAGGAGGCTCGCGAGCGCATCGCCGACCTGCAGGAGCGCTTGGGCGACCGCGCGCGCGGCATGTACAAGACGGGCGGCTCCGCCTCGCTCGTCGAGGTGCTCCTCGGCACCTCGACGTTCGAGGAGTTCCTCGTCTCGTGGGATGCCATCCAGATGATCGCCGGGCAGGACGCCGACCTCATTCAGGAGAGCAAGGACGCGCGTGCCGAGGCGGAAGCTGCCGAGGCGGACTATCGCGAGCAGCAGGAGAAGGCCGCCGCGGAGATGACGAACGCGAAGGCGGCTCAGGAGGAGATCGCGGTGACCAAGGCGTCGATGGAGACGCAGCTTGCGAAGGTCACCGAGGAGATCGCCGTTCTGCAGGCGAAGGAAGAGCAGGAGCGCATCGCTGCCGAGGAGGCGGCGCGTCGTGCTGAGCTCGAGAAGCAGTACGTGCAGCAGATGCAGCAGAGCGCAGGCTCGGGCGCGAGCTCGGGCGGCGGCGCGAGCGCTGCGGTGCCGAACACGGGCGGCTGGACGAGCCCGTGCCCCGGCTACTACGGCGTCACCTGCGAGTTCGGCTACTCGCCGATAACCGGCTCGCACAACGGCATCGACCTGGGAGCTTCGTCGGGCACGCCCATCCTCTCCGCGAAGTCCGGCACGGTCACGTACGTGGGCTGGTACGGCACGGGCGGCAACTCCGTCATCGTGTCGCATGGCGATGGCGTGCGCACCATCTACATGCACCAGAGCCAGACGGCGGCATCCGTCGGGCAGCAGGTGTCGGCGGGCGACCTCATCGGGTACGTGGGCTCCACCGGCTTGTCCACCGGCCCGCACCTTCACTTCCAGATCGAGGTGAACGGCACTCCCATCAACCCGAGGAACTTCTTCAGCTTCTAAGGGGCGAAGACCAAAGCGGGGCGGCGACCGCCCCGCTTTTGCTTTTGCCGCCCTTACTTGTGGTAGTAGCGGTGCTGCTCGTACTTCGGCTCGCAGCAGACGTTGATCCCGAGCGTGCGGTAGAGCTTCTCGTCGGTCGACGAGATGATCACGCTGAAGTAGGCGTCGCAGCCGCGCAGCTTGTCCACGTTCTCCATGAGGCGCTCGGCCATGGGGTTGGTGACCGAGCTGATCGAGAGCGCCAGCAGCGTCTCGTCGGAGTGCAGGCGCGGGTTCTGGCTCTTCAGGTGCTCGGTCTTGAGGTGGCAGATGGGCTCGAGAACGTCGTCGGAGATCACGTAGAGCTCGTCGTCGACGCCGGAGACGCCCTTGAGCGCGTTCATCAGCAGCGCCGAGGCCGCGCCGAGGAGGTTCCCCGTCTTGCCGGTGACCACCGTGCCGTCCGGCAGCGCCATCGCGCCCGCCGGGCCGCCCGTCATCTCCTCCTTCAGCAGCGCCGCCGAGCGCGCCGGCGAGAGGTTCGCGTTGATGCCCGCCTGGTTCATGAGCATCTCGAGCTTCTCCACCTCCTCGGTGCCCGTGCCCGTGCGCTTGGCCTTCACGGCGGTCTGGAAGTAGCGGCGCACGATCTCCATGTTCGCCGCCGCGCGCACCGCGTCGTCGTCGACGATGGCCATGCCGGCCATGTTCACGCCCATGTCGGTGGGGGACTGGTACGGGCTCTCGCCGAGGATGCGCTCCATCATGGCCTTGAGCACGGGGAAGATCTCCACGTCGCGGTTGTAGTTGACGGTGGTCTTCCCGTAGGCCTCCAGGTGGAACGGGTCGATGATGTTCGCGTCGGCCAGATCGGCCGTGGCGGCCTCGTACGCGATGTTCACGGGGTGCTTGAGCGGCAGGTTCCAGATGGGGAACGTCTCGTACTTGGCGTAGCCCGCCACGACGCCGCGCTTGTTCTCGTGGTAGAGCTGCGAGAGGCACGTGGCCATCTTGCCCGAGCCGGGGCCGGGCGCGGTCACCACCACGAGCGGGCGCGAGGTCTCCACGAAGTCGTTCCGGCCGAAGCCGTCCTCGCTCACGATGTGGTCGATGTCGTAGGGGTAGCCCGTGATGGGGTAGTGCAGATAGCTCGTGATGCCCATGGACGTGAGGCGCTTGCGGAACGCGTCGGCGGCGGGCTGGTTGGCGTAGTGCGTGATGACCACGCTGCCCACCATGAAGCCCATGGAGCGGAAGATGTCCATGAGGCGCAGCACGTCGTCATCGTAGGTGATGCCCAGGTCACCGCGCACCTTCGCCTTCTCGATGTGGTTGGCGTTGACGGCGATCACGATCTCCGCGTCGTCGATGAGGCTTCTGAGCATGCGGATCTTGGAGTCGGGCTCGAAGCCGGGCAGCACGCGGGAGGCGTGGTAGTCGTCGAAGAGCTTCCCGCCGAACTCGAGGTAGAGCTTCCCGCCGAACTGGTTGATGCGCTCGCGAATGTGCTCTGCCTGCAGGGTGATGTACTTGTCGTTGTCGAAGCCGCGCTGCATGTGTGGGCCTGCCCCTTCTCGTCGTGCTTGTCAGTGGAGGCGTACGCACGAATAGCGCGTACCAACGTATTATAGCGAAGGCGGCCGCGCTTTCGTTTCGCCTTTGTAAAAAGCAGGGGGCGCGCGGGGAGCGCGGGCGGGGCGGCTCGTAGAATAGAAAGGCGTTTGCAGGGCGTCTCATGACGGCGCCGTGCGGCGCTTTTTCTTTTTCGGGCGGGAAGGAGAGCATCATGGCCAAGCACATCTTCGTTACGGGCGGCGTCGTGTCGTCGCTGGGCAAGGGCATCACGGCGGCGTCGCTCGGGCATCTGCTGAAGGCGCGGGGGTACAAGGTGACCATGCAGAAGATGGACCCCTACCTCAACGTGGACCCCGGCACCATGAGCCCGTTCCAGCACGGCGAGGTGTTCGTGACCGAGGACGGGCACGAGGGCGACCTTGACCTGGGGCATTACGAGCGCTTCATCGACGAGAACCTCACGCGCGAGTCAAACTTCACGCAGGGCTCCATCTACCAGACGCTCATCGCGCGCGAGCGCCGCGGCGACTTCCTGGGCGGCACCGTGCAGGTGATCCCGCACGTGACCGAGGCCATCAAGGAGCGCCTGCGCCGGATCGCCGACCAGAGCTGCGCCGACATCGTGATCTCGGAGATCGGCGGCACCATCGGCGACATCGAGAGCCAGCCGTTCATCGAGGCCGCGCGCCAGTTCAAGAAGGAGAAGCCCGCCGGCGACGTGATCTTCGTGCACGTGACGCTCGTGCCCTACATCGCGGCCGCGCACGAGGTGAAGACCAAGCCCACGCAGCACTCGGTGAAGGAGCTGCGCTCCGTCGGCGTGCAGCCCGACTTCATCGTCTGCAGGTCCGACCACGAGATCTCGGCGAAGGTGCGCGAGAAGATCGCGCTGTTCTGCGACGTGGCCGCCGACGAGGTGCTCGCCTGCATCGACGCGCCCTCCATCTACGAGGTGCCGCTGAGCCTGTCCGATCAGGGCTTCGACGCGAAGGTGCTCGACCGCCTGGGGCTCGAGCGCCGCTGTGCCGACCTCAGCGACCTGCGCGGCTTCCTGCGCGACGCGGCGAGCTGCGAGGGGGAGGTGGAGATCGCCGTGGTGGGCAAGTACGTGAGCCTGCCCGACGCGTACCTGTCGGTGATCGAGGCGCTCGGGCACGCGGGCGTGCACCACGGGCGCCACGTGAACGTGCACCTGGTCGACGGCGAGGAGCTCTCCGACGCCAACGCGGCCGAGGTGCTCGGGCGCATGGACGGCATCCTGGTGCCGGGCGGCTTCGGGCAGCGGGCGTTCGAGGGCAAGATCGCCGCGGCGCGCTACGCCCGCGAGCACGACGTGCCCTACCTGGGCATCTGCCTGGGGCTGCAGGCGGCGGTGTGCGAGTTCGCGCGCCACGTGGCGGGGCTCGAGGGCGCCACGTCGGCCGAGTTCGACCCTGCGTGCGCCCACCCCGTGATCGACCTCATGCCCGAGCAGGAGGACGTGGAGGACAAGGGCGGCACCATGCGCCTGGGAGCCTACCCCTGCAAGGTCCTTCCCGGCACGCGCGCGGCCGCGGCGTACGGCGAGGCGGTCGTCTACGAGCGGCACCGCCACCGCTACGAGGTGAACAACGCCTACCGCGACCGCCTCGTGGACGCGGGGATGGTGATCTCGGGGCTCTCGCCCGACGGGCGCCTCACCGAGATGGTGGAGCTGCCCGACCACCCGTGGTTCGTGGCCAGCCAGGGGCACCCCGAGTTCAAGAGCCGCCCGCACCGCCCGCACCCCCTGTTCCGCGACTTCGTGGGAGCCGCCCTGTCCGCGCGCGGGCAGGGCGGGAGGCCGCGCTACAATTGACGGCACGTGGGGAAGGGCGCGTGGCGGAAGGAGGCGGCGCGATGATCGAGGCATACGTGGGCGAGTACGTTGCGTACCTGCGCATAGAGCGCGGCGCCTCGGCGCGCACCGTGGAGGCGTACGAGCGCGACCTGCGCGACTACCAGGCGTTCCTTTCCGAGCGCGGCATCGCGCGCCCCGACGAGGTGACGCGCGGGGTGCTGCGCGACTTCGAGGAGCACGTGATCGCGCGCGGCTACGCACCCTCGTCGGTCAAGCGGCGGATGTCGGTGGTGAAGGGGCTGCACCGCTACCTGGTGCGCGAGGGCTACGCCGCCGACAACCCGGCGAGCGCGCTGGCGCTGCCGAAGGTCCCCGGGCGGCTGCCCGACGTGCTGAGCGTCGCCGACGTGGGCCGGGTGATCGACGCGTGCTGCGACCCCGCGCCCGCAGGCGTGCGCGACCGCGCGCTGCTCGAGGTGCTCTACGGCTGCGGCCTGCGCGTGAGCGAGGCGTGCGGGCTCGACGTGGGCAGCGTGTACCTCGACGAGGGGTTCGTGCGCGTGGTGGGCAAGGGCGCGAAGGAGCGCATCGCCCCGCTGTCGGGCTGCGGGGCGGAGAGCCTCGGGCGCTACCTGGCCGAGGCGCGCCCGGCGCTCAGCATGAAGGCGACCTCCCCGCGCGCGGCTGACCTGCCTGCGGTGTTTCTGAACGCGCGCGGCGGGCGGCTCTCGCGCCAGGGCGTCCACCGCATCGTGGAGCGCGCGGGCGCGGCGGTCGGCATCGCGGGGCTGCACCCCCACACGCTGCGCCACTCGTTCGCGACGCACATGCTCGAGGGCGGCGCCGACCTGCGCGTGATCCAGGAGATCCTCGGCCACTCCGACATCTCCACCACCCAGATCTACACGCACGTCGACCGCACCCACCTGCAGGAGGAGTACCGCGCCGCCCACCCGCGCGCGAAGGGGTAGGGGCCCGCAGGGACTCGCGTGCCCCTCGCCGCTCGCCGGCTCTGGCGGCCCGAAATGTGGAGGGAACGTAGGGGCGCGGTGACGGGCGGATGACGGTCGGGCGGGCGCGTCATGCGCGCCCCAAGCCTCGCTTCGCGCCGCCGCGCCCCCCCACTTCGCCCCACCGCCTTCCCAGATAGGGTGGAGACCAAAATGGAAAACCACAACATATAGCGCCAACAAGCTCAAAACGCGTTGAAACGCCGCTATATTGCGGCACCCTGCACGGCTTCGGAGCCTCCGTCCACCGCGCCGAAAGTGGCTCGAAAAAGCACTTTAGGTGCAGCAAAATGTTGCGAAGTGGGTCGATGTGGGGTAATATGCATTCCACGGAACACTACCTTGCCGGGATTTTGAAACGCACCACCAACACGATTCGAAACCCAGCCTAAACGCAGCACGGAAAGGACCCCATGGCCGACGCCGTCACAGAGGCGCAGCGCACCGCTCAACCGCACGAGCCCGTTGAGCTGTACGGTTCGTTTCGCTTCAAGGTCGACAGCAAAGGCCGCATGGCCCTTCCCGCGAAATTCCGCAAGGTACTTCCTACAGAGCTTATCGTAACCCCCGACCCCACGGACGAGTACGTTCGCGTTTTCGACCGACCGATCTTCGACGACTGGGTCAAGCAGATGCTCGCCGAGAGGTTCGGCGAGTTCCGCTCGACGAACCGCACCCACACCAAGGCGCGCCGCTTTCTGAAGTCGCGCGCTGACGACGTGGAGGTGGACTCCTCCGGGCGCATCATGCTCTCGGCGGACGTGCGCAGCGCAGTCGGCATTGACAAGGACGTCGTGCTCGTGGGCAACACGGGCTACTTTGAGATCTGGGACGCGAAGCGTTACGACGAGGACTTCGAGGACTTCGACCCGTCGATGTTCTACGAGGACTAGTCGTAAGACGTGAGCGTGATGACAAGCGAATACCGGCACATACCAGTCATGCTCGCCGAATGCCTTGAGCAGCTGAGGCTCGAAGCGGGGGACGTGTTCGTTGACGCGACCCTGGGCTTCGCCGGCCACTCCTTCGAGGCGGCGCAGCGGCTTGGGAGCGAAGGCGTGCTCATCGGCATCGACCAGGACGAGGTGGCGCTCGCAAGCGCCGCCGAGCGCCTCGGCCAGATACCCGATGATCGCCGCCCGAGCTTGGAGCTTCTGCGCGGCAACTTCGGCAACCTCGACGAGCTTCTCGTGGAGGCAGAGGTCCCCGGCATCGATGCGATACTCTTTGACCTGGGCGTCTCCTCCGTGCAGATCGACACGCCGTCTCGCGGGTTCTCCTTCAAGGAGGATTCCCCGCTCGACATGCGAATGGATCCGGGTAACACCACCCTCACCGCAGCAGAGATCGTCAACACCTACAACGCAGCAGATCTCGCTCGGATCATTCGCGCCTACTCTGACGAGAGGTGGGCGAGCCGCATCGCCGAGTTCATCGTGCGCGCCCGCGAGGACGCGCCGCTTGAGACGAGCGGGCAGCTGGTCGACGTGATCAAGGCAGCCATCCCCGCTTCGGCGCGCCGCGCCGGGGGGCATCCTGCCAAGCGCACCTTCCAGGCGCTTCGGATTGAAGTCAACTCGGAGCTGACCGTCCTGCGTCGCGGTCTCGACGCGGCGGTCCGCTGGCTCAACCCAGGCGGGCGCATAACCGTCATCAGCTACCACTCCCTGGAGGATCGCATCGTCAAGGACACGTTCGCGGCGTTCGCGAACCGCTGCACCTGCCCGCCGGACCTTCCGGTGTGCGTGTGCGGCAAGAAGCCGGTACTCGACGTAGTCACGCGCAAGCCGCTTCCGCCCACGCCCGGGGAGGTCGAGCGCAACCCGCGCGCCCGCAGCGCCAAGCTGCGCGTGGCGCTCAAGCGCGCCTGAGTCCTTCTCGCCCGCTGAAACGCACACGAAACGAAGCAGAAGGAGGGCAGGCCCATGAGCGCAGCGCCAGCGTACGACTTCCAAGCGCGCGCCCTGGAGCGCGAGCGGCATGCGCGCCCCGACATCAGCGTCGTGCCCGGTCGCGGCCGCTCCGTCCAGAGCGAGCCGCGCTCTTCTTCTGTGGCGGTCCTCGCCACGGCGGCGGTTGCCATGCTTCTGGCGTTCGCGCTCCTGAGCGTCGCGCGCATTGCCCTAAGCTCGGCGACGGTGGCCACCGCGATAGAGTCCCAGCAGCTCAGCGCGCAGATCGAGGAGGCCCGCGTGACGGGCAGCCAGCTCGAGGTCGCGCAGAGCACGCTTACCAACCCCACGGCCGTGAAGGGCGCCGCAACGGCGCTCGGCATGGCGCCGGCGACCGAGACGGTGAAGATCAACCTGCCTGCTGACGTGGTGGTCACCGACGAGACGGGCGCGCTCTCGCTCTCAGGCAGCGTCGCGGCCGCCGCGGGCATGTGAGAGGGGCTCCCTTGGCGTCCCGTCCCCGCAACGCGCGCGACCGCCGCGGCTCGCGCGAGCCTCGCCGTGCGCGCGACCGCAGGGCTGGTCGCGCGTCTTCTTTCTCCGATACCGTGAACACCCAGTTCGGGGCCTTGACCGAGGCCATGGGCTCGGCGCGCCTCGCCTTCGTCATGGCGCTGTTCGGCATCATCGTGGTCGTGTTCTTCGCGCGGCTGTTCTACCTGCAGGTCATCGTGAGCGACCACTACGCCGCCATGGCGAGCGAGTCGCGCACCGTGAGCTTCGACACCACGCCGCGCCGCGGCACCATCTACGACCGCAACGGCGTGGTGCTCGCCACGAGCGTCGACGCCACCACCGTCTACGCGAACCCCGCCGAGGTGACCGACGCGAGCTACGAGGCCAAAAAGATCGCCTCGGTGCTCGGCGGCGAGGTGGCCGACTACAAGGAGGCGCTCAGCACGCCCGGCGCCACCTTCGTCTACGTGAAGCGCCAGGCTGACGTGGACAAGGCCGCGCAGCTGCGCGAGCTTGAGCTCGACGGCATCTACTTCATCGACGACACGCGGCGCGAGTACCCCAACGGCGCCGTGGGCGGGCAGGTGATCGGCATCTGCAACGTCGACGGCGAGGGCATCACGGGCCTCGAGCTGCAGTACGACGACGTCCTGCGCGGCACGCCCGGCACCTACGAGGCCGAGCGCGGACGCAAGGGCACGCCCATCCCCGGCGGCGTGAAGGAGCAGACGCGGGCCGTCGACGGGCAGGACATCATGGTGTCGCTCGACATCAAGCTGCAGAACGTGGTGGAGGAAGCGCTCAAGGCGGGCGTGGAGGACCCCGCCATCGCGGGCGAGAAGGGCAACTCGGTGGTGATGGACGCCGCCACGGGCGAGATCTACGCCATCTGCTCGCTGCCCTACCTCGACCCCACGAACCTCGCGGAGTCCGACGTCGGCTCGGACAACCTCACAGCCGTCACGCAGGCGTTCGAGCCCGGCTCCATCTTCAAGGCGGTCTCGGCGCTCACCGTGCTCGAGTCCGGGGCCATGACCGCGGAGGACACGCTCTTCTGCCCGAGCTACATCCAGGCTGACGAGTACAAGATCTCCGACGCGCACGCGCGCGGCGACGTGACCATGACGCTGCGCGAGATCCTCAACAACTCCTCCAACGTGGGCATCTCGCTCGCCATCAACAAGGCCGGCTTCGACAAGCTCAACGACGCCATCGAGCGCTTCGGGTTGAACGAGGCCACTGGCGTGGACTACCCCGGCGAGGCGTCGGGCCTCATGCAGGACTTCGACGAGTGGGCGCGCATCACCGGCTACAACGTGAGCTTCGGGCAGGGCCTCACCTGCACGCCGCTGCAGATGACGCGCTTCTACGCGGCCATCGCCAACGACGGCGTGGCGGTGACGCCTCACTTCCTCATCTCGTATCCGCAGAGCGGCGAGGTGCCCGAGTACGAGACCAAGCGCGTGACCGACAACGAGGCCGCCCTCGAGCAGATCAAGAGCATGCTGCGCACGGTGGTGCAGGAGGGCACGGGCACGGCCGCCAACATCGAGGGCTATGACGTGGTGGGCAAGACCTCCACGGCCGAGATCGCCGGCGAGGGCGGCTACGTCAAGGGCAAGTACAACCTGTGCTTCACCGGCTTCATCGACAACTCCTCGAGCCAGTTAGTTTGTTTTGTGAGTGCAAACGAGGTTTACAGCCAGGCTTCGGTGGCCTCTACGTTTAAGGATATAATGGCGAATGCTATCGAGCAGTACAACATCGTGCCGGAGGTATGAGCGAATCATGGGCAAGACATGCGCCGAGCTCTTCGAGGGGCTTGAATGCACCATCATCGGTAACGCGGACGAGGAAGTGACCGGGCTCGCCTACCGCAGCGACCGCGTGAGCGAAGGCGACATGTTCTTCTGCATCGTAGGACTCACCACCGACGGCCACTCGTTCGCGCAGGACGCCATCGACCGCGGCGCCCGCGTGCTCGTGGTCGAGCGCAAGGTGTACCTGGCTGACGCCACCGACGTCACCGAGGTGGTGGTGTCGGACAGCCGCAAGGCCATGGCGTACGCGGCGACGCGCTTCTTCGACGAGCCGTCGGCTGCCTTCCAGCTCGTGGGCATCACCGGCACCAACGGCAAGACCACCACCACGTATTTGGTGGAGCACATCGCGCGCGTGGCGGGCAAGCGCACCGGCGTGATCGGCACCGTGGGCACGCGCATCGGCGACGTGCAGGAGCGCTCCGAGCACACCACGCCCGAGTCGCCTGACCTGCAGGAGACGTTCGCGCGCATGCGCGCGGCGCGCTGCGACGTCGTGGCCATGGAGGTGAGCTCGCACGCGCTCGACCTGGTGCGCACGTGGAGGACGCAGTTCGCCGTCACGGCGTTCACGAACCTCACGCAGGACCACCTCGACTACCACCACACCTTCGACGCCTACTTCGAGGCGAAGGCGCTCCTGTTCTCACGCGACTACCCGGCGCGCCGCGTGATCAGCGTGAACGACAAGTGGGGCCTCGAGCTTCTGCGCCGCTGCTCGGCGGCGGGCGACGCCGTCATCACGTTCGGCTTCGACTCCTCGGCGCAGATCTTCCCCGTCGAGGTCGACTACGCCGCGGCGCACACGCACGTCGTGCTCGACGTGCGCGGCCGCCGCTTCGACTTCACCTACCCGCTCGTGGGGCGCTTCAACGTGGAGAACGTCATGTGCGCCTTCGGCATCGGCATGCAGCTCGGGATCGCCCCCGAGGTGATCGTGGAGGCGCTCGCCGACGTGCCGTCGGTGCCGGGCCGCCTCGAGCGCGTGAAGGTGCCCGCCGACGGCGGCGTGTCGGTCTACGTCGACTACGCGCACACCCCCGACGCGCTCGCCAAGGCGCTCTCGTCGGTGAAGGCGCTCTCGTCGCAGCGCACCCTCGTGGTGTTCGGCTGCGGCGGCAACCGCGACGCGAGCAAGCGCCCCATCATGGGACGCGCGGCCCTGGCGGCCGACTTCGCCGTGGTCACGAGCGACAACCCGCGGCACGAGGACCCGCTCGGCATCATCGACGACATCCTGGCCGGCATGACCGAGGGCGCGGGGCGCTTCGAGGTGGAGCCCGACCGCCGGCGCGCCATCGCGCGCGCCATCGCGCTCGCCGAGCCGGGCGACAGCATCCTGGTCGCGGGCAAGGGGCATGAGGACTATCAGCTCGTCGGCGACGAGGTGCTCTCCTTCGACGACCGCGTGGTGGCCGCCGAGGAGCTCACGCGCGCGTTCGGCGACGCAACCGGCGCGGCCGGCGGCTCGCAGCCGCATGACGCGACCGAGGTGAAGTAGCCCATGCGCCTCAACCACAAGCAGATCGCCGCCTACACGGGAGGCAGCTTCGTCGTCGATCCCATCGACGCCTCCGAGCTCGTCTGCGGCATCTCGTGGGACTCGCGCGAGATCGAGCCGGGCTGGCTCTACGTGGCGCTTTCGGGCGAACGGGTCGACGGGCACGACTTCGTGGCGGCCGCCCTGCGCGCCGGCGCGCGCGCGGCGCTCGTGTGCGACGCGCTCGACCGCGAGACGCGCCTTCTGGCGCGCGAGATGGGCGCCTCGGTGATCGAGGTCCCCAACACCTACAGCGCCGTCACCGACCTGGCGCGCGAGTGGCGCGGCCACCTCAGGGGCCGCGTCGTCGCGCTGACCGGGTCGACGGGCAAGACCACCACGAAGAACCTCGTGCGCGACGTGGTCCGCGCGGGCAGAAGCGTGGTGGCCACGAAGGCCAACCAGAACAACGAGCTGGGCGTCCCGCGCACGCTGCTCGCCGCCGACCCCGAGACCGAGTGCGTGGTGGTCGAGATGGGCATGCGGGGCTTGGGCCAGATCGCGCAGCTGTGCGAGGTGGTGCGCCCGGAGTGGGGCATCGTCACGAACGTGGGGGAGAGCCACATCGAGCTTCTGGGCAGCCGCGAGAACATCGCGCGCGCCAAGGCGGAGCTCCTCGAGGCGCTGCCCGCGGGGGTGGGCCGCGCGTTCCTGAACGCGGCCGACGACTTCGCGGCCTCCATCGCCGAGCGCGCGGGCCTCTCCGAGCGCGCGGTGGCGTGCGTCGCCTACGACGGCAGCGGGCACGCGGCGTTCAGCTGCACGGGGCATGCGCGCGAGGTGCCGGCCGCCGTGCTGGCGTCCGACAACGTGGATCTGCCCGCGGGCCCGCGCGTGTGGGCCGAGGACGTCGAGCTCGACGGCGAGGGGCGCCCGCGCTTCACGCTGTGCGCCTGCGGGTTCGCCGCCGCGCCGAGCGCCGACGCGGGCGCGGAGGCGACAGGCGCGCCAGCCGCATCCGGCGCGGCCCCGCGTGAGGCGGCCGCATCCTCCCCCGAGCCCGCCTTCGCGGTGGAGCGCGCGACGTGCCACCTGAGCCTGCGCGGCCTGCACAACGTGGGCAACGCCTGCGCCGCCGCGGCGGTGGGGCGCTCGCTCGGCATCGACCTCGGCGCGATCGCCTCAGCGCTCGCATCCTCCGTGCCCGAGAGCGGGCGGCAGGAGGTCCTCGCGGCGCGCGGGGGCTTCAGCATCGTGAACGACGCGTACAACGCCAACCCCGACTCCATGCGCGCCTCGCTCTCCACGTTCTGCGCGCTCGACGTGCCCGGGCGGCGCGTGGCGGTGCTCGGCGACATGGGCGAGCTGGGCGACTTCGCGCCCGCGTGCCACCGCGGCATCGGCGAGGTGGCGGCGGGCCTGCCGCTCGACCTGCTCATCTGCGTGGGCGAGCTGTCCCGCGGCATCGCGCAGGGCGCGCTCGACGCAGGGATGGACCCCGCGCGCGTCATGCGCGCGGACGCGGTGGCCGAGGTGCTTGAGGAGCTCGACGTGTATCTGGAGAAGGGCGACGCGGTGCTCGTCAAGGCGTCCCACTTCATGGGCCTTACCCGCGTGGTCGAAGGGTTGGTTAACTAGCATGTTCTCTTTTTTCGCAGCATATCCGACGTTTCTGGTGTTTCTGGCCATCGTGCTGTCGCTCGTGCTCACCATCGCCCTCATGCCGGCGTGGATCCGCTTTTTGAGGTCGAGCCACATCGGCCAGCAGGTGCGCGCCGACGGCCCCCAGAGCCACCTCGTGAAGCAGGGCACGCCCACCATGGGCGGCGTCATCATGCTCATCGCCGTCATAATCACGGCGCTGCTCGTGGGGCTTCCCGTGCCCGAGACGCTGCTGCTCCTCGGCGCCACGGTGCTCACGGGCGCGCTCGGGCTCATCGACGACGCGTCGAAGGTGGCGCATGAGCGCTCGCTCGGCCTCACGCCGAAGGCGAAGCTCATCGGCCAGTTCGTCATCGCGGCCGTGTTCGTCGAGGTGGCGGTCAACCTGCTCGGCGTGGCGCCGACGGTGGAGATCCCCTTCGTCTACACGTTCGACCTCGGCGTCCTCACCACCGTCATCCCCATCGGCGACGGCATCGCCGTCCCGTGGCTCTACCTCATCTTCGACCTCATCCTGCTCGTGGGCCTGTGCAACGCCGTGAACCTCACCGACGGCCTCGACGGTTTGGCGGCGGGCACGGTGATGATCGTGATGATCGTGATGGCGGCCATCGCGTACCGCTCCGACCTGCTCGAGCCCGCCATCTTCGCGGCGGCGCTCGCAGGCGCGTGCATCGGCTTTCTGTGGTTCAACTCCTTCCCGGCAGACATCTTCATGGGCGACACGGGCTCGCTCGCGCTCGGCATGGCGCTCGGGTGCTTGGCGGTGGTCACCAAGACCGAGTTCGTGGTGATCATCATCGGGGGGCTGTTCGTCGCCGAGGCGCTCTCGGTCATGATCCAGGTGTTCTACTACAAGCGGACGAAGAAGCGCATCTTCCTCATGGCGCCGCTCCACCACCACTTCGAGAAGAAGGGCTGGAGCGAGACGAAGGTGGTCGTTCGGTTCTGGATCGTGTCGGGGGTGCTCGCGGCCTGTGGTTTCGTGCTGTACTTCGCCGAGTCGATGATGGTGGTGGCTTGATATGAGCGCAAGCGGAAAGAAGCTGGTTGACGGCAGGAAGCTCGCGCCCGAGAACCTCGGGCGCGTGCTCGTGCTGGGGCTCGGCGTGAGCGGGCGCGCGTGCGCGGGCTACCTGCTCGACCTCCTCGGCACGCGCGTCGAGGGCATGTCCGTGGCGGCGGGCGCGGCGACGGACGAGGCGCGCGCGTGGGCGCGCGAGGCGCGGGCGCGCGGCGCCGAGGTGACCTTCGACACCGAGGAGATCACGGGGCGCTACGACGTGTGCGTCGCGAGCCCGGGCATCTCGGAGTTCTCGGCGTTCTACCGCAACGCCGCCGCGCACAGCGACGAGGTCATCAGCGAGGTGGAGTTCGCATGGCGCGAGAGCCGCGCGGAGTCGAAGTGGGTGGCCATCACGGGGACGAACGGCAAGACCACCACGACGGCGCTCGCGGCCCACGTGCTCGCGGCGTGCGGCATGCGCGCGCGGGCGGTGGGCAACATCGGCGACACGTGCATCGAGGCCGTGGCGGCGGACGACGCCGACGTCTACGTGGCCGAGGTGTCCTCCTACCAGCTGGCGTCGACGCGCGCGTTCGCGCCCCAGGTGGCCGTGGTGCTCAACATCACGCCCGACCACGTGAAGTGGCACCGCACGCACGAGAACTACGCCGCGGCCAAGTGGAAGGTGCTCGCCAACCTGGGCAGCGTGCCCGGCGGGGTGGCCGTGCTCGACGCCACCGACGACGAGGTGCGCGCCAAGGTGCGCGCGCTCAAGGCGCTCTCGCGCGAGGAACGCGGGTTCGACTACGTGCCCGTGGGCACCGCGCGCGGCGTGGACGCCGACATGCGCGCGGCGTGCGGCGCGGAGAACGCCGCCTTCGTGGGCGCCGACGGGCGCCTGCGCGTGGCCCTGCGCGGCGAGGAGGTCGTGCTCGCCGCACGCGACGAGCTCCAGATCAAGGGCGCACACAACGTGGCGAACGCGCTGGCGGCCGCCACGTGCGCCGTGGCGCTCGGGGCCGACGCCGACGCGGTCGCACGCGCTCTCGCCAGCTTCGCGCCGCTCGAGCACCGCATCGAGCCGTGCGGGAGCGTTGACGGCGTCAGCTGCTACAACGACTCGAAGGCCACCAACGTCGACGCGGTGCTCAAGGCGATCGCGGCGTTCGAGCCCGCGCGCCCCGTCATCCTGCTCGGCGGGCGCGACAAGGGCACCGACCTGGGGCCGCTCGTGGACGCCTGCCGCGTCCACGCCAAGGGCGTGGTGTGCTTCGGCGAAGCGCGCGAGCGCTTCCACGCGGCCATGGAGCCTCTGCGCGCCGACGGCATCGCCGTAGAGGAGGCTGCCGGCATGGAATCCGCGCTCGACGCGGGGCTGGCGCTCGCGCAGGCGGGCGACGTGGTGGTGCTCTCCCCGGCATGCGCGTCGTTCGACGAGTTCAGCTGCTTCGAGGAGCGCGGGCGCGTCTTCAAGCAGCTCGTGGCCGAGCGCGCCGCGCGCGCGACGCGCTAGCGGGAGCGCCTGATGGCGTCATCCGCGCGACAGAGGTCCGCCAGCTTCCTCGGGGCGCAGGGGCCGTGCGTCCTGCTGCTCCTCGCGACGATCGCCCTCACGGTGATCGGGCTCGTGATGGTGTACTCGGCCTCGTCGGCCTCGCTCGCCGGCGCCGGCGAGGTGCCGTGGGCTGACGTGAGGAGCCAGGCGATCTACGCGGTGCTCGGCGTCGTGGTCATGGCGGTGGTGTGGAAGCTCATCCCGTACCACGTGTGGAACGGCGCGTGGACGTGGGCGGCGTGGGGCATCGCGCTCGTGCTCCTGGCCCTCACGGCGCTCATGGGCAGCGAGGGCTACGGCGCCACGCGCTGGCTGTCCCTCGGGCCTATCAGCCTGCAGCCCTCCGAGGTGGCCAAGGTGGCCTTCCTGCTCATGTCCATCCGCGTGATCTGCGCCGTGCGCTCCGGCTCGATGGAGCCGCGCGCCATGCTCGTGCAGATCCTGCTGCTCATCTTGGCGCCGCTGCTGTTTCTGTACTGGTCGCAGTCCGACTTGGGCACCACGCTCATCTGCGCCGTGGGCATCGTGGCGGTGCTGTGGCTCGGCGGCGTGCCGGCGAAGTACCTCGCGGCGCTCTGCGTCCTCGGCGTGCTGTTCGTGCTCTACGCCATCTTCGGCAGCGACTACCGCAGCGGGCGCATGGTCTACCTCGACCCGTGGAACGACGGCCAGGGCGGCTACGGCACCGGCTACAACATCATCCGCTCGTACTACGCCATCGCGGAGGGCGGCCTGTTCGGCGTGGGCGTCGGGCAGGGCCACGAGCGGTTCGACTACCTGTTCGCCTCCGACAGCGACTTCATCTTCGCCATCGTGTGCGAGGAGCTCGGCATGCTCGGCGCGCTCGTCGTGATCGCGCTGTTCTTGGTGATCCTGTTCGCGGGCCTGCGCATCGCGAACGGCGCGCCGGACGAGTTCGGCGCCCTCATCGCGGGCGGCTTCGCCATCATGCTCGTGTTCCAGGCGTTCCTGAACATCGGCTGCACCATCGGCGTGTTCCCCACCACGGGAAAGCCGCTGCCGTTCATCTCGTCGGGCGGCACGTCGCTCCTCGTGTCGTTCAGCATGGTGGGGCTCATCCTGTCGGTGGCGCAGGCCGCGGACGCCCCGTCGGTGTACGAGCAGCGCCGCGCCGATCTGCGCGTGGTGCGCGCGAACGGCGATCCCGGGCGCGCCGCGTCGCGTGCGCCGGGCCGCTCGGGCTCGCGCGGTGGCTCGTCGCGCCCGCGCTCGGGCGCCCGCTTCGTCGAAGTCGACGCCTTCGCGCCCGCGTCCGCGTCCGCCCGGCCCCGCGCGGCGGTCTCGCGTGCGCGCGCCGGCGCCGGCCATGCGCCCGCACGTCCCAGCTCGTCTCACGCGGGGCGGCGCCTCTCGCCGTCCGGCGCAAGGAGGTAATGTCTTATGCGCGCAATCCTTTCCGGCGGAGGCACGGCAGGCCACATCAACCCCGCGCTCGCGCTCGCCGAGGTGCTCGCCGACCGCGGCTGCGAGGTGCTGTTCGCGGGCACGCCCCACGGCGTCGAGGCGCGCCTCGTGCCGCAGGCCGACATCCCGTTCAAGGCGTTCGAGGCGTCGGGCTTCAACCGCAGCCACCCCGCCACCATCGTCACGGGCGTGTCGAAGATCGCCAAGTCGACCGCGGCGGCCAAGAAGTGGTTCGCCGAGGTGAGGCCCGACGTGGTCGTCGGGTTCGGCGGGTACGTGTCCATCCCCGTGGCGCGCGCGGCCGAGAAGACCGGCGTCCCCGTGGTCCTGCACGAGCAGAACTCGGTCATGGGCATGGCGAACAAGTACCTCGCGAAGAAGGCCGCCGCCGTGTGCGTGACCTACGAGTGCTCGGCGCGCGACGTGGCCGACAAGAGCCGCGTGCACCTCACGGGCAACCCCGTGCGCTCCTCGGTGCTCGCGGCGAGCCGTGCGGAGGGACGTGCGCTGCTCGGCATCCCGGACGAGGCGCGCATGCTGCTCGTGTTCGGCGGGAGCCTCGGCGCGCGCCACATCAACGAGGCCGTCTGCGCGCTCAAGCCCGACCTGCTCTCCCGCGCCGACCTGCACGTGGTGCACATCACGGGCCCCAAGGAGCTCGACAGCGTGCGCGAGGCGCTCGCGCTCACGCCTGCGGAGGAGGCTCGCTGGCACGTGATGGGGTACCAGGACCGCATGGGGGAGACGCTCGCCGCGGCCGACGCCATCGTGTCGCGCGCCGGCGCCACCTCGCTCGCCGAGATCTCAGCGCGCGCCATCCCGGCGCTGCTCGTGCCCTTCCCCTACGCCACCGAGGACCACCAGACCACCAACGCGCGCGCGTACGTGGACGCGGGGTGCGCCTTCATGGTGCCTGACGCCGACCTGGGCGATCCCGCCTTCGCCGAGAAGGTGCTCACGCTCGTCGACGACGCGGGCGTGCGCGCGGGCATGACCGCGGCGGCGCGCGCGCAGAAGACCGCCGATGCCGCCTCCAGATTGGCAGATGTTGTGATGGCGGCGGCGCGCGCGTAGGGTGACGTATTACAATGGCGTGAGGTATCGAGCCGCGGGCGCCTGCCTGCGGCTGATCGCGAGAGGGAAGGCGTAGAACCATGAACGAAGTGGAAACCGAGGCCCTGCACTTCATCGGCGTCGGCGGCGTGGGCATGAGCGGCATCGCGCGCGTCGCGCATGACCAGGGCATGCGCGTGAGCGGCTCCGACCTCAAGGAGAGCCGCTACACCAAGCAGCTCGAGGAGGCGGGCATCACGGTGTTCATCGGCCAGGACGCCAGGAACATCCCCGCGGGCAACCCCACGGTGGTGGTCTCGACGGCCATCCTCGACAACAACCCCGAGCTCATGGAGGCTCGCCGCCGCGGCCTGGAGATCCGCCACCGCGCCGAGATGCTGGCCGCGCTCGGTCGCAACCTCGACACGCTGGCCGTGGCCGGCACGCACGGCAAGACCACCACGTCCTCCATGCTCGCCTCCACGCTCGACGCCATGGGCGCCTCGCCCACCTTCCTCATCGGGGGCATCGTGCGCGCGTGGGGCACCAACGCCCATTCCGGGAAGGGCCGCTACTACGTGGTGGAGGCCGACGAGTCCGACAAGTCGTTCACCTTCCTCTCGCCTGCGGCGTGCATCGTGACCAACGTGGAGACCGACCACCTGGACCACTACGAGAGCCTCGAGGAGATCTACGCGCAGTTCGGCAAGTTCATCGCGTCGGTGCCCGCCGGCGCGCCCGTGGTGGTGTGCGGCGACGACGAGGCGCTCACCCGCCTCGCGCGCAAGGAGGCGCGCGGGCGCGTGATCACCTACGGCTTCTCCGAGGGCTGCGACGCGCGTGTGGTGCGCGCGCAGGCGCGCGGCGTGGGGTCCGCCTTCACGCTGCGCCTGCCCGACGGGCGCGAGGTGGAGAGCTCCATCAAGCAGAACCCGGGCATGCACAACGTGTCGAACGGCGCGGCCGTGCTCACGCTCATCGACGCGCTCGGGCTCGACGTGGACGCCGCGGCCGAGAAGCTGCGCGCGTTCACGGGCGTGCGCCGCCGCTTCGATCTGGTGGGGGAGGAGCAGGGCGTGACGGTGGTGGACGACTACGCGCACCATCCCACCGAGATCGCGGCCACCATCGCCGCGGCGCGCGCGCTCGACTTCGCGCGCGTGCACGTGCTGTTCCAGCCGCACCGCTACTCGCGCGCGGGGCTGTTCACCGAGGTGCTCAAAGACGAGTTCGGCAGCGCGTTCGACGCGGCCGACACCGTCACGTTCATGGACGTGTACTCGGCGGGCGAGGCGCCCGTGCCCGGCATCAACGGCAAGACGTTCTTGAACGTGGTGCTCGAGCACGAGGGGCATCCCGAGGCGCACTACGTCCCCCGCCGCATCGACACGGCGCCCTTCATGGCGCAGCTCGCGAAGGAGGGCGATTTGGTCATCACCATGGGCGCGGGCGACGTGACGGCCCTCGGCCCGCACATCATCGACGCGCTCGCGGCTCGCGAGGGCTAGCGGCGCCCATGGCGGCACGGCATACCTCGCCCTTGCAGGCGCTTCTCGTCGACGAGCGGTTCGACGGCGACATCTACGCTCACGAGCCCATGGCTCGCCACACCACCTACCGCATCGGGGGGCCGGCGCGCTTCTACGTGCGCGCGGGCTCCATCGGCGCGCTCACGCGACTCGTCGACGTGTGCGAGAAGGAGGGCGTGCCGTGGGTCGTCGTGGGGCGCGGGTCGAACCTGCTCGTGGCCGACGAGGGCTTCCCGGGCGTGGTCATCTCGCTCGGGCGCGACTTCCGCTCCTTCCGCTTCGACGCGGAGCGCAGCTGCTTCGTCGCGGGCGCGGGCGTGCTCCTCTCGGCGGTGGTGCAGGAGGCGTTCCGCCGGTCAGTCGCGGGGCTCGAGTTCGCCGTGGGCACGCCGGGCACCATCGGCGGCGCCCTGCGCATGAACGCGGGCACGCGCGACGAGTGGATCGGCAGCCGCGTGGCGAGCGTCACCACGCTGCGGCCGGGGCGCGGCCTGGAGCGGCGCGCGGGCTCCGAGATCACGTGGGGGTATCGCGCCTCCTCCTTCGCGCTTGACGAGATCGTGCTCGAGTGCGAGCTGAGCGTGGAGCCGTCCGACCCCTTCTACATCCGCGGGAAGATGGAGGCGAACCTCGCGCGGCGCAAGAAGAGCCAGCCGCTCGGCGAGCCGAGCTGCGGCAGCGTGTTCCGCAACCCCGAGGGGGCGCACGTGGCGGTGCTCGTGGAGGAGCTCGGGCTCAAGGGCGCGACCATCGGCGGCGCGCGCGTGTCCGACGTGCACGCCAACTTCATCGTCAACACCGGCGAGGCGACGGCGCGCGACGTGCGCGCCCTCATCTCGCTGATCGCTTCGAAAGTGCATGAGGCTTATGGCATCGAACTCGCGCCCGAGGTCCGGTTCCTCGGGTTCAACTAGGCCGCGGGGGCAGAACAACCCGCGCGGGGCGCGCGCTGCCGCGGCAGGGCGCGCCCCGGCGCGCCCTCATGCGGGTTCGGGCATGCCGGCGCGCCCGGCGGCGGGCCCGCGCCCT
>NZ_JAAKEE010000083.1:0-4082 GCF_011038995.1 Adlercreutzia sp. ZJ242 | reverse complement strand
TCTCGTCAATCTCCCGTCCCTTGGCCTCATCCGACAACCTAGAAGCGAGTGAGTGAATCCTCACGGCGCAAAAAGCCTGCCACCAAGTCAAGTATCGAACAAGCTCGGGCCATGAGCTGCCTGCATCGGAGCAAAATCTCTCTATAGCCTTCTTGTAATCAGCAATCTGTCCCAGATCAACACAACGCACGTTGACAATGGATCCGTCTCTCATCACGTAGCCATACAAGCGCTCATCGACAACGGCAACATCGCTAACTGCTGCTAGGTGAGCACATATGACGCTCTGATCCTCGTACAGCTGACCCTCTGGAAAGGGCGTTTCTATGAATATCCGTCTCGGAGCTAGCTTTCCCCATGCCGATTCGCTTATCTCATTGAATATGATCGAGAAAGCAGCAGAGCTGCAATCCATAACGCGCAACGACCTCCGATGACCGGGGCCATCGGGCACTGCGGTGCCGTCCGCGATACGCACGGCACCGCATACAGCCATCCGGTCTTCTCGCCCTTCGAGGGCTCGCCACAGCTGGCTGAGATAACGGGGATGTACCATATCATCGCCGTCGACAAAGCTCACGAACATTCCACGAGACGCTGAGACGCCGCTGTTCCGGGCAGCCGAAAGCCCCCCGTTATCACGATGCAGCACCCTAACGCGCTCGTCGAGTCTTGCATACGAGTCGAGTATCTCACCAGTCTTATCTCTCGACCCGTCATCGACGCACACCACTTCAAAGTCGACGAAGTCCTGGGCTAGGATAGAATCAAGACAACGAGAGGCGCAATCCTGTAAGTTGTAAAACGGAACGACAATCGAAACGAGTGGGACAGACTTAGACATCCACCTCTCCGATCTTGAGGACAGGGGTGCTTCCCCATATCTCATGGACGGGTACATTGCATGCAACTACCGCGTTGCCCGCAATGACGGCGTCGCGCCCTGTGGTCAAAGTATCGCTCGACTTAGCCAGCACCTTTGCTCCGGCGCAAACAGAAGCACCCTGTTTCACGAGGATGCATTCGCAAAACGAGGCGGCAGACTTCTTATAAACCATCTTGCGCGCCACTAATGACTTCGATCACTTTCCGTGCGCAAGCGTCCGACGAAAAGCCAGCTCTCTCCACCTCATCAGCGTAAAAACCGCATCGCTTTCCCCTGAAAGCCTCAACCAACTCCCACAGGCGCTCAGCCCATACAACGGGAGAATCGTCCAGCGAGCAGTGTTGCGAGAGCTCGGTTAGGTCAGCCTCCTCAGGCATAGTATCTGTGCATAGCACGGGTAGAGCCGCGCACTGCGCCTCAACCTGCGCGAAACCCAGGCCTTCGTGCAGAGACGGCATAAGAAACGCGTCCAGCGCACTGTAATATGGGGAAGGGTCCTGGACCGACTCACGAACGATAAGGTCACCGTCAACGCCGAGCTGACGAGCTCTTTCAAGAACCTCGTCAACCATGGCCGGCTGCCCGAGCATCAGATACTTCGACCCAGCGTCCATCCTCCCGTACTCGGCGAAGACCTCGACCTGGAAGAGGGGGTTCTTCTGTGCATCGATCCTTCCGATACTCCCCACGAGCGTGGTGTTGTCATCCACCCCGAGCTCTCCTCGCGCCCGCTCGCGCTTCGCCTGGCTGAAGCGGAAGCGCCCGACGTCCACCCCGTTGCTGATGACGTCAAACGGCCTGCCGCGGAATAGGTATCTTCCCGCATCGGCGGAGCAGGCAACGTTCCTAGTGGAGCTGCCGCCCCAAAGAGCAATCCCAATACTACCCACAGCGCGCTTGAGAAGCTTGGCCCCGTCGCCTACATCCGAGTTGTGAGAGTGGACGACACGGACCGGCACTCCCGCGAGCTCGGCCTCCCGGGCGAACCGGAAGCCCATGCCGTTCATGGTGTTGACCCAGACGACATCATACCCGCTCGCATCCAACAGCCGACGAAACGCTCGAGGGCCCTCTACGAGACGCCTCACCTGGCCAGGCCTGAACCCCCTGAAAGCCGTAAAGCGATTGCCGCCCAGACTCTCCAGCCAAGCGTCATCCTGCTCCTTCCAGTCCCACGTGGAGAAGATGTCGACTTCGAACCCCGCTTCGACAAGGCTTGGCAAGACGTTCCTCACGAACGTCTCAATGCCGCCCTTGCCCCAAGCCTCTGAATATATGAGGACCTTGCTCATTTGATAACTTGGCTCTCTCTAAATAGTTGGGGGATTTCTCTGTTTCGGGGCATTTAAGCCGCCTCCCCCACGTTTCTTCGCTGATTTGCAAAACTTCTCCAACCTCCAGATAAAGTCGGGTAATCGCATATGCCCAAAATCTTGGCGTTTGCTCCGCTCATAGGCCTACGATCGTCCCGTTCGGCGCGCGAAGGAAAGATGTTCGCCGCGGGTGCGGGTGTGCCCGTGCGCCGGGAAGGCAGGGCGAGGGGGAAGCTGGAACCTCCCCCCTCGCCCCTATGGCAGCCCGCGTTCGTGGCAGTTAGGAGCAATGCCATGAGAAACGGGACGACACCGATTGAAGCGAGCGCTTGGAGACGAGCGCTGGCCGAAAGGTCATTTGCAGACGAGCTGTCAGCTGCTGATCTGGTCGAACTCTGGGACGAACGCGAAGCATGTGCGCACGAGTTTTGCTGTGCCGAGGCGGACGAGGCGATTCTATGCCCACCTCCTGCAGGGTGTCCGAACCTTTGCGGGGCGCTCGTACGCCAGCTCGAGCTCGCAGGGCTCGAGGGGAGGTGGATGTGATGGCGAAGAAGAATACGCCCAAGATCAACGAAGCGCTGGGCATCTCGGAGGACTACGAGGTCGTCAAGTTCTCCCGTAAGGGCGACGTCGACGTCGCCTACCTGCGCCGGGAGGTGCGAGAGCGTACGTGCCCTCGCTGCGGTGCGCACGCCCACGTCAAGGGCCGTCGCTGGCGCAAGGTATGGCACGTGCCGGCGCACCGAGTGCCGCTCATGCTGATGATCGAGGTCACCCGCATGATCTGCCCCAAGCGCGGAAAGACCTGGAACGAGACCCACGAGATGATAGGGAGCGCCTCCATCCACATGTCCGTCGACGTGCAGGACCTGATCCTGTTCGACCTCATGGACAAGAAGTCCGTGAAGGCGACGAGCGAGAAGAACGGGCCGAGCCCCTACATGGTCAACAAGGTCCTCGACCGGGCGATATTCGACGCGCGCTACCTGCCTGCGACATTGTGCATAGACGAGTTCAAGGCCAACAGCGACCAGGGCAAGATGGCGGTCGCGATAGCCGACGGGGACTCGGGATTCCTGGTGGAGATCCTGCCGCAGCTCACGTCCAAGTGCCTGGAGCGCTTCTTCGGGAGATTCGACGCAAGGGAGCGCGCCTCCGTCCGCTTCTGGTGCTGCGACATGAGCCCCATGTTCATCAGGGCCCAGAGGACCTGGTGCCCCGACGCGACGCTGTGCCTCGACCGCTTCCACGTCATCAAGCTGGTCAACGAGGCGTTCGGCGACGTGCGCAAGCGCGTCCAGGGAGACGAGTCGCTGCCAGCTGACCTGCGCAAGGAGGTGCGAAAGGCCTGGAAGCTCTTCCTGGCGAGCCCCGAGGAGCTCGAGCGCGTCGACCTCGAGTACGCGGAGAGGCTCGCAGCCAACCGCGCGACCTTGATGTCCACCCTCGACCTTACCGAAGAAGAGATACGCGAACTTACCTTTCTCAAGCCCCGCGAGGCACGCGTCGCCAAGGTCGAGCGCCTGCTCGAGGCCGACCCCGATCTCAAGTGCGCATACGAGCTCATGCACCTGTTCCGCGACTGGTCGGACATGGAATGGTGCGCAGACAAGCGCGACTCGCTCTCCAAATGGATCAGCCTCGCCATAAGAAGCGGCATCCCCGAGATGAGGCGAGCCGCCAAGAGCATCAAGCGCAACCGGGAGGGCGTCCTCAACGGGTACAAATACAACAAGACCAACGCCACGGCCGAAGACAATATGACCCGGATCCAGACGCGGAGCTGCCCGAAGCAGCCCGCCCTGCCGCCAGGCACCCAGGGTTCGGGAGATGATAGACTCCCCGATATAGCGCAAGACAGGCGCGGCCCCAGGCGCCGC
>NZ_JAAKEE010000082.1:0-4126 GCF_011038995.1 Adlercreutzia sp. ZJ242 | reverse complement strand
GGCCACCGACAGGGCGTCCACCCACGCGTCGCCCGGCCCCACTATGATGGCCGACTCGCAGCCGCCCGGGTAGGCCGCGCGCGCCTCCGCGACGGCGGTCTCGAACATGGTGGCGCCGGCGTAGGTGAGGAAGGCCGTGCCGGCAGAACGGGCACGACTGGAAAAAGTCGCTGCAGGAATTGGGTCTTCAGCAGCCGTGTCAACGGCGCCTTCGGCAATGGCGGCCTCTATCTCGGCCTCGGAAAGGGGTGATTGGTCTTCTTCGACAGTAGCAAAAGCCACTCCTGGGCACAAAAGCATCGATGCAACGACGCCTGCCAGCAAGAGCCTCATTGCCTTCTTGCCTCTCTTCAAATCTCTTCCCTTTCTCCTCTTCGAAACCACATTGTCCATCTCATGGTCATTTACCAGCTACCCGCGCGTGAAATGGTACGTCGGCACGGCGCTTTCCAACACGCGGATGGCTTCCTCGTCCGTGGACGCGATGACGGCCCTCAGCTCCTCGAGCTTGGCGGCCACCTCGTCGTAGCTGATCTCCTGGCCGACCGACACCATGATGGACGAGCTGCCCGTGGGGAGCGTGTCCTCCTCGTCCATCAGCAGCTCCTCGTACATCTTCTCGCCGTCACGCAGGCCCGTGAACTCGATCTCGATGTCCTCGCCGAGCTTCAGGCCCGACAGGCGGATCAGGTTGCGCGCCAAGTCGAGGATCTTCACCGGCTCGCCCATGTCGAGGATGAAGATCTCACCGCCGCGCGCCATGCCGCCCGCCTGGATGACCAGGCGCGTCGCCTCGGGGATGGTCATGAAGTACCGCTCGATGTCAGGATGCGTCACCGTCACGGGACCGCCCTGCGCGATCTGCCGCTTGAACAGGGGGATCACGCTGCCGTTCGAGCCGAGCACGTTGCCGAAGCGCACCGCCGTGAACACCGTCTTCGACGTGTGCGCGTAGTGCTGCATGATCATCTCGCCCATGCGCTTGGTGGCGCCCATGACGCTCGTGGGGTTCACGGCCTTGTCAGTCGAGATGAAGATGAAGCGCGCCACCCCGTGCGCGTCAGCCGCGCGCACCACGTTCAACGTGCCGAACACGTTGTTGCTGATCGCCTCGCGCGGGCACGCCTCCATGAGCGGCACGTGCTTGTGCGCTGCCGCGTGGAACACCGCCGACGGCGCGTAGCGGGCGAACACCTCCTCGACGCGCGCCTCGTCGCACACGCTGCCGATCTCGACCTCAACGTCGAGCTCGGGGTGCTCGGCGAGCAGCTCGTTGCGCAGCATGTACGCGTCGTTCTCGTAGATGTCGAACACCACGACGCGCGCAGGGCCGACCTTCGCCAGCTGGCGGCAGAGCTCGCTTCCGATTGAGCCGCCGCCACCCGTCACCAGCATCGTGTTGCCCGTGACGTACGTTGCCGCCGTGCGCGTGTCGAGCACGATCTCGTCGCGCCCGAGGAGGTCCGTCACGTCGACGTCGCGAAACGCCACCACGCCCAGGTCCTCGACGTCGATGTCGCGGATGTTGGGGAGCGTGCGCAGCGTGCACTCGGTGGACGTGCAGATGGAGTAGATCTTCTTGCGCTCGGCAGCCGTGGCGGAGGGGATGGCCACCACGATCTGGCTCACGTCGTACCGCTTTGCCAGCTCGGGGATGTCGTCGGTCGACCCGACGACCTTGACGCCGTGGATGCGCTTGTTCCTCTTCGACGGGTCGTCATCGGTGGCAGCCACCGGCACGCCCGGCATGTTCGGATCCTTCGAGAGCATGCGGCCGATGGTCAGCGCGCCCGTCTCGCCCGCGCCCACGATGAGCGTACGCGGACTTTCTCCTGACGCGGGCCGCAGCTGGCGCTTCTTGCTCTTGACGATGCGCCACAGCATGCGCACGCCGCCGACGAAGAGCACCAGAAGGATACCCGAGCTCACGAACACCCTGATGGGAAGGCGCACGTCCGCGAGCCACAGAAACACTGCGCCCAGAAGCGTGGACACGAACATCGACAACACGATCTGGAGGAGCTCGTCGATGCCGGCGTACTCCCAGAGGTTGTTGTACAGGCGAAAGCCCGCCAAGACGCCCACGTTGATCAACGCGAGGATGCCCAGGATGAAGAATATCTCCGTGTTGACGAACACCTCGTCGTACACGTTCGTCAGAAGGGATGCGAGCCAATAGGCGACGTAAGTGGAAGCCACGTCAGCAAAAAGAAGAACGCCCATCCTTCCCGCCGTGCGAATGTCCATAGAGCTCCTTGCCGAACGCAGTCGTTTTCTCAAACCGACATATTATTGTACTCCAATTGAATTAGCGCCACTCGCACCCACACTTCTTTAGCAGATATTAAAGTAGTGCTAGAATGATGCAGTTAAACGAGGGCACACATCACGAACGCACCCGCCTCCGAAGAGCGCCAAGTATTGGAAGAGGAGCATTCGTGGCACAGCGCAGCAAGCCGAGCAGTCAAGCCGATCGCACCAAAGGCCCCTTTGGCCCAACGTCCATGGGCGGGCGCAGATCCGTCGCCAACTCCGCTGGAGGCGCAGGCGGCAAAGGCGGTGCGCAGTACTCCCGCAAGAACCCCGGATACTCGCATGCCGCCCAAAAGCGAACGGGGCGAGGCAAGAAGATCGCCCTCTGCGTCCTCGCAGCCGTGCTGGTCGTCGCCCTCGGCAGCGCCTCTGCGTTCGCCGTCTACCTGAACTCAGTGAACACCAAGCTCAAGCAAGGAACGAAGACCTCTGATGAGATCATCGCCATCGACGACGTCCTACGTCCCACGAGCAGCTTCGACAAGCCGTTCTACATGATGCTCATCGGATCCGACATGCGCGAGAACAGCGACGAGATGGGCGCGCGCTCCGACACCAACATCCTCGTGCGCGTTGACCCCTCGAATGATCAGGTCACCATGGTCTCCATCCCGCGCGACACGAAGATCGAACTTGCCGGATACGGCACGAGCAAGTTCAACGCCATCTACAACTTCGAGGGAGCAGCGGGCGTCATATCAGAAGCCAAGAAGCTGCTTGGCGTCGACATAGCGTATTACGCCGAGGTGAACTTCGGCAAGCTGGTGGATCTCGTCGACGCTGTCGGCGGCGTCGACGTCGAGGTCGAAGAGCTTATCGACGACCCTGACGCCGACCGTCCGGAATCGGGGCGGCATATCGTCTTGCAGGAGGGCTTCCAGCACCTTGGCGGCGAGGAAGCGCTCGTGTTCGCTCGCAGTCGCGCGTATGTCGACGGTGATTTCACGCGCACAGCCAACCAGCGCAAGCTCATCGAAGCCATCGTGGACAAGGTGCTCTCCGCGCCTATCACGAGCTTGCCCGGCATCATCGAGAAAGCGTCTGACTGCGTCACCACCAACCTGTCCATCACGGACATCATCGCGCTTGCCCAGCAGTTCAAGAGCGATGGCGGCCTCACGATCTACTCCGACATGGTCCCATCATGGACTCAGACGATCGACGGGATCTCATACGTCATCAACGACGCCGAGGCCACCAAGGAGATGATGGCCGTCGTAGAGGCTGGAGAAGACCCCAGCGCCGAAGCGCCTTCCGACGAAGCTGCCCTCGAGGAGACCGTCTAAGCGTTTCATTGCGCGTTTGAAGGGGATCAAGGGGTCTCTCCCCTCAATCGAAAGACGCCCGAAGAATTCCTCTCCCGAACGCAACGAAGGGGCCCGGAGGCCCCACGGAGCGAGAAAATGCGGGGAGCGTCCTTGCGGAACCTCCCCGCAGGGCCCCGCAATGCGAAGAGAGGGCCCGCAGTCCAAAACGGAAAGGGGGCCCGAAGGCCCCCGTGATGCGAAGAGGGATCACAATCCCGAAAAAGAAGAGACCCGCAGGCCCCCAGCAAATACGAAAGCACCCCTCATGAGCGGAACTCCCTGGCCTCCCGCAGCCTGGCGCTGCAGTACTCTCGGCGACGCGGGGCTTAACTTCCGAGTTCGGAATGGGATCGGGTGATCCCCCGCTCCATGGTTCCGCTCATGGGAGGTGCTCCCACGAGCCTGTAATATAAGGCTCGCCAGCGGCCCTCGGGGGCCCTGGCGCCTGCATGCGCGCGGCACGTTCGCGGATCGCGGCGTGCGCTGACGGGAAGTTGCCATGAAGA
>NZ_JAAKEE010000081.1:0-4180 GCF_011038995.1 Adlercreutzia sp. ZJ242 | reverse complement strand
TTCGTGATCCTCGCATTCGCAATGATCTTCGACGGTTATGACTTCATGATCGTCAACTCCACCAACCTGTTCGTGGCCCACACCTTCTGGCCCGACAACCCGAACCCCGGCACCCTCATGGGCTCGCTCACCACGTGGGGCCTGCTCGGCATGGTGCTCGGCGGCGCCGTGGGCGGCATCATGTCCGACAAGATCGGCCGCAAGAAGATGCTGACCATCGCCGTCATCTTCTACGGCGTGTTCACGCTGCCCCAGGCGTTCTCGAACGACCTCGTGACGTTCGCCGTGTGGCGCCTCATCGCCGGCTTCGGCGTGGGCTCCTGCATCCCGGTCGTGACCACCGTGTTCTCCGAGAGCATGCCCTCCAAGCAGCGCGGCGTCTTCGTCACCTTCGGCATGGCCTTCATGGTGGTGGGCTGGGTGCTCGCCGGCCTGATCGCCAACCCGATCTGCAACGCCGCCGGCCCGATCATCCCGGGCCTGTGCAACGAGGTCACCTACGTGCTCGCCGACGGCGGCACCGCCTCGATGTACACCAACTGGCGCCTCTGCTACCTGATCGGCGCCCTGCCGATCGTCTACGGCATCCTGCTGTTCTTCGTGATGCACGAGACCCCGCACTGGTACGCCAACAACGGCCAGCTCGACAAGGCCTGCAAGCGCCTCACCGAGATCGAGCAGGCCACGCGCCACACCTCGCACGAGTATGATCCCAAGCTTCTGATCGTCCCGCCGAAGCCCGCCAAGGTCGGCCCCTCCGTGCTGTTCTCCTCCAAGTTCATCGTGGCCACCGCCGCGGTCTGGACGGGCTACTTCGTGGGCCAGTTCTGCGTGTACGGCATGAACGCCTGGCTGCCCGCATGGTTCACCGGCATCGGCTACTCCCCCTCGGAGGCCGTGACGCTGCAGACGCTGAACAACGTCGGCGCCATCCTGTCGAACATCTCCGTCGGCTTCGTGTCCGACCGCTGCGGCCGTAAGAACACCCTGGCCGGCTCCTGGATCTTCTGCATCGTGGCCATCATCATCTGCTCGCTGTTCGTGGCCCCGAACAACTTCGTGCTCTGCCTCGGCCTGATGCTGCTGTTCGGCTTCGCGCTGAACTTCGCCATCACCGCCGTCCAGCCGATGATGCCCGAGGCCTACCCGACCGCGATCCGCAACACCGGCACGTCCTGGTGCCAGGCGTTCGCCCGCTTCGGCGGCTCCGCCTCCTCCATCGTGCTCGGCGGCATCGCCGGCATGGCCCTGTTCCAGACCGCCGAGGGCGCGACCAACTGGTCGATGCTCGTGCTCGTGCTGATCATCCCCTTTGCCCTTGGCTTCATCTGCTGCGTGCTCTTCGCCCGCGAGACCTCCGGCAAGACGATGGACCAGCTGGCGGCCGAGGAGGCGAAGCTCAACAACTCCGAGACCGACGGCACGGCCCGCTTCATCATGATCCTCGTGGTCGCCGCCATCCTGGCAGTGCTCTGCATCGTGTGCCCGCTGGCCATCCAGGGCTGGTCGAAGCTCCCGATCGCTCTGCCGCTCATGGCCATCGGCGTTCTGCTTCCGTTCGTGTACTTCTTCGTGTTCGCCACCCCGCAGGCCCTGAAGGACAAGGCCAAGCTGAAGGCCTAAGTCCCTCTTCGCCTCGACGCGAACCACTTCCCTCGAGGGGGAAGGCCCGGATCCCCACGGGCCTTCCCCCTTTTTCTTTTGCCTGCGTGCTGCGGTATAATCTCCCCAGCTGAAACGTTTCCGAGGAGGGGCTTTGAAGAACAACAAGGTGTATTTCCCGAAGGACGCCATCGCGCGTCACGAGAACTTCGACGCGTGGTACGAGGACGGCGCGCTGTTCATGCGCTTCGAGTCCGAATGGAAGTCCGAGAAGGACACGGTCGCCGTGATCGGGCGCATGGGCGGGGAAGTGGGCTGCATCAAGCCCGACCTCAAGGTGATCAACTACTACCTGCGCTCCGAGCGCTACGAGCACTGCCTGCACACCTACACCATCTTCAAGCACTACTACGTCGAGGGCATGCTGTGGGACATGTACGGCTCGCTCTCGAATCCGCCGTGCGACTTCATCACCGAGACGAAGGACCGCGACGACAAGCGCGACGTGCACATCAAGGTGGTGAAGTTCCGCGACAAGGGCGAGTGCTTCGAGATCCGCGTGACCGACCTGACGAAGCTGCGCCTCGCGCTCATCGCCACGGTGGCCATCGGCATCAAGGAGGAGTGGAAGGGCCTCTCCGAAGGCGAGGAGGACCCCAACCCGACGTTCTTCCAGAAGATCAAGAGGAACGTGCGCGGCTACAAGGGCAAGACCTACGAGCGCGTCCTGCAGGAGGAAGAGCTCGAGCGAGCCAAGGCCAGCCTCAAGGCCATGGAGGAAGAGGAGTAGAAGGCCGCCCAAGTCGGCGCGGGCGACGTTCCTCGCTCGGCTAAGGTGGCGCGTGCGACATTTCTCGCTCGCTTGAGGTGACGCAAAAAGAGAAGCCCCCGCGATGGCGGGGGCTTCCTTGCTTCTCAGCGCTTCTTTGGCGCGCTTATGCGGCAGGTGAGAGACTTAAGCCTTCAGCTTGGCCTTGTCCTTCAGGGCCTGCGGGGTGGCGAACACGAAGAAGTACACGAACGGAAGCAGAACGCCGATGGCCATGACGGGCAGAGCGATCGGGAGCTTCGTCCAGCCCTGAACGGCCAGCGGGCACACGATGCAGAGCACTGCCAAGATGGCGGCGACCACGAGGATCATGATGAAGCGGGCCGTGCCGTCGGTCTCGGAGTTGTTGAGCTTCGCCTCCTCGGCCGCCAGCTGGTCCATCGTCTTGCCGGAGGTCTCGCGGGCGAAGAGCACGCAGCAGATGAAGCCGAGCACGAACGGGACGTTCAGCACGAGCACGAGCATCGACCAGTTGGTCGCGCCCTCGGCGGTCTGGAACAGGGCCATGCCGGCGATGCCGCCGAGCACGATGGAGGAGGCGGAGCCGCCGAAGCGGGCGAACGCCTGGCACCAGGACGTGCCGGTGTTGCGGATCGCGGTCGGGTAGGCCTCGGGCATCATCGGCTGGACGGCGGTGATGGCGAAGTTCAGCGCGAAGCCGAACAGCAGCATCAGGCCGATGCAGAGCACGAAGTTGTTCGGGGCCACGAACAGCGAGCAGATGATGATGGCCACGATGCAGAAGATCCAGGAGCCAGCGAGCGTGCGCTTACGGCCGACGCGGTCGGACACGAAGCCGACGGAGATGTTCGACAGGATGGCGCCGACGTTGTTCAGCGTCTGCAGCGTCACGGCCTCCGAGGGGGAGTAGCCGATGCCGGTGAACCATGCGGGCAGCCAGGCGTTCATGCCGTACACGCAGAACTGGCCCACGAAGTAGCTCGTCCACACCGCGGCGGTGGCCACGATGAACTTGGAGGAGAACAGCACGGAGGGGCCGACCTTGGCGGGCTTCGGCGGAACGATCAGGTACTTCGGGTCATACTCGTGCGAGGTGTGGCGCGTGGCCTGCTCGATCTCGGTGAGGCGCTTGCAGGCCTTGTCGAGCTGGCCGTTGTTGGCGTACCAGTGCGGGGTCTCGTGCATCACGAAGAACAGCAGGATGCCGTAGACGATCGGCAGGGCGCCGATCAGGTAGCAGAGGCGCCAGTTCGCATACATGGTGGCGGTGCCGCCGTCGGCGAGCACGTAGGTGACCTCGTTGCACAGGCCCGGGATGATCGGAGCTGCGGCGTTGCAGATCGGGTTGGCGATCAGGCCGGCGAGCACCCAGCCCACCACCATGAAGGCCATGCCGAAGGTGACGAAGACGCCGCGCTGCTTGGAGGGCATGCTCTCGGAGAACACGGTGGTCACGACCGGGATGCAGGAGCCCACGCCGAAGCCGGCGATGAGGCGCCAGGCCGCGAACGACACGAGGTCGTTCGAGAACGCCTGGGGCAGCGTGAACACGCCGTAGAAGATGACGGCGATGGTCAGCATCTTCTTGCGGCCGATCTTGTCGGACATGATGCCGCCCACGGCGCCGCCGAGCACCATGCCGAGCAGGCCCCACGTGGTGAGCGAGCCCATGAGGGTGCCGGGGTTCGGGTTGTCGGGCCAGAAGGTGTGGGCCACGAACAGGTTGGTGGAGTTGACGATCATGAAGTCATAACCGTCGAAGATCATTGCGAATGCGAGGATCACGAA
>NZ_JAAKEE010000080.1:0-4587 GCF_011038995.1 Adlercreutzia sp. ZJ242 | reverse complement strand
TTTTTTGTTTGGCCACAGATAAAACAGCTGGTAGAAGCCTTAGCTCTCAGCTAACGCGCGGCCTCAATCCAGCCGTTACGCGTCATAAAAGGCATTGAATGGCGGGGTGAGGTGCTTTCGTCCCTCTGCTCTACCGCCTCAGAAAGCCAGCCAAAACGCACGGTGCCCCGAATAACAGGCGATGATGGGGTGCAAGCACCCCATACCCCATTTCCTACGCAAGCGCCCTCGTGCGGTGCCTCATAGCCTCTATAAGCCCGTAATCGTTGACAGCTTGCTTTCGAACACGCGACAGCTCTCATCATTCACCCGTTTCAGCCGCTCTGGGTCGGCCTTAAACGATGCTTTGGCATCCTCTGTTTCAACATCAACGAAACAAAGGCGGTTGAGCCTGTCCGACGTTTCCAGAAATCCTGACAGCGCCGACCTATCAAGCACCCCGCCCTCACCGCTCACGAGCGCATCGAAACAGCGTTGGTTCACCTGCTCCAGCTGCGATATTGCCCGCGCCCTGCACCAAACAGATTCGGCCATGGCCTCTTGCTCCCCCTCTCTGACCATCCGGGAAATCTCGGGGTCGTTCATCAGCTTGTTTGCCTCGTTTGCCACGCTTTTTGCGCTCATCCCTGCCGCCGCATAGGCCGAGCGGTACGCCCCGCTCGGGTTTGCCCCCTCTATCACGGCTCGCGCAAACCTCTTTTGCTTCGGGGTCACTCAGAACACCTCACCGTTTAGCCTTCGACCAGAAAGAACTTGTCCAGCATCTTCAAGCCGTCTGTGCGCACCATGTAGCGCGACGTGTAGCGGCTCGCTATGTCGTAAAGGCCGTTTGCGAAGCCCACGCTCTCCGCAGCTTCCGAATCACCCATGAAGGCGCGCTCCTTCGGAAGCTGCACGTTGTGCTGCTTCGCGTAGCGGTGGGTCATCTGCTGCATCGTGAGGTTGTTCCCCGACCTGTCGAGAATGGCGCACAGGTCGCGCTCCGTAAGCTCTATGCCGGAAACGAGCAGCTTGTAATCGTCCGTGAGCGCCGCAGGGTCAAGCACGAGCGCGGCTTCCTGCTCCTGCTTGTAGTCGTCTACGATCTTGCGAATCTTGCTGAGCGTCGCTTCCTTCGCGTCCGCAAGCTGACTGCGCAGTCTGTCGCGCTTCGGCATCCACTCGATCTCAATGTGCTTGGTCGTGTACTTGCCGGACGAGATAGCGCCCTCCACCTCGTCAAGATCGCCGACGATCTGGGCAATTCCCAGCGTGTCGGCCTTCAACGCCTCGTATACTTTTTGCGCGATCTCCATTTTTCATGCCTTTCTAATCGGTAATCCTCTATGCAATTCACGGTTACAAGCGGCGCACTCTACTCGTGGTATTCCTTCACCTCCGGGTCATTCAGAACACCTCCAGCTTGTCGTAAACGGACGGGCGCGTGGTTATGTACGGCTCAATCTCTGGGTGCTTTGCCATAAGCATTCGCGCCCAGATCGCGCCGTAATCGTTCGAAACCTTGGTTGGCTGTCCCGCGTTATCCACGTAATCCTTCCAGCGGATGCGCTCCAAAGCCGTTTGTATGGCGAACTTTCGCTGATGCTCTGCCTCATTGAGTGCCCACGCCTCTATACCATCCCACAGACCGGGGTTGAGGCGTATCCATTCCCGCGCCGCCCGCACTTTGGCCATATACTTGTCGGTATCGGCTTTCGAGCCGTCTTTGATGCCCCCGCCGTCTGCCGCAGCTTCCAACTCCGCAGACGCGGGGGCAGCTCTCTTAGCTTTCATTCACTAAAGCACCTCGCTCTCGTTCATAGGCCGCGACGGATGCCGCAGGTATTCGCCAAACAGTACCGAACCGTACCGCATCCAATTCCCCGCGCTTAATCATCCGGTTGACCGTGTTTTGTGAAAGCTGCCAGTATTCGGCTACCTCTTTGCAGGTCAACCATTGCTCAGAACCCATTCAAGACCCCTTTTCTATGCCTGGCTTGCCCTTGTTGTCTATGTTATCCTGCCCAGTATGTTTTGACTATAAACAGAAACCTAATCGAATGCGTTAAGGAATAGGGGACAAAATGGCGGCAAACTCAACCCAGCAGGAACGATTTGCAACGATGCTTAGCGAACTTGGCATGAGTGGCGCTGAATTTGCGCGTAGAACGAATCTCGCTGAGGTGTCCGTCTCCAGATGGAGGAACGGCACGCGATCAATTCAAGCATCGGCGGCTAAACAAATTGAGGCAACGTTTCCGCAGTTCAGCGCACTATGGATTCAGGGCGTCTCGCCGTACAGAAACGATATTGAGGCTAGCGCGTATTACACGGCGTTCAATGCCAGTCACGAATACCTGTCGAACCATGAGAATGTGGCCGTTGCCATCAACCTTGCCGCCCGCAACGGCTACAGCGTTAAGCTCCCGAATGAAATCGCTATAAACGATGATCCAGCGACAGCGCTCGTGCATGCCACGATTGCCCACCTCACCATGAACGGCGGTCTCACAATGGTTAATCATGACGGCAACAGCAATATTACTAGCAAGAACATTCCCGTTACGATTGAGCACGACGGCACGACGGCCAAGATAGCTTTGGGTGATTTTACGGACTTTGCCGATGAGCTGGCGGATTTCGCAGCCGTCCGCCTCGCCCGGATGGTCAAGAGGTACGCGGCTTCAGATAATTCAGATTAAAGCGGCGAAAATAGGCTACTGTTAACCTCTCAAAGCCTCTCTGAGACGTCTCCAGAGGCTCTTTTTCTGTTCCGTGCTCTCCAGTGCCAACGTCTTAGCCGTGGCCGCGTGGAGCGCCTGAGCACCCTTCGCCGTGGTCTGCGCGTCCGCCAGAGCCTCGCCTAGCTTCGCGATCTGAGCGTCCTTCACGTCAAGCTGGCCATGCAATCTCTCCAATTCGACCGCCAGAGCATCAATCGCCGCAGAATCAACCTTTGAAACCGTCTGGCTATCCGTATGGCTACCGTCTGGCACCTGACCATACGCCCGTATGGCACGCTCCAGAGCTTCGGTTGCCGTCATGCCCTCAGCATCGGCTATATCCGACAGTCTGTCCAGCGTCTCTTGCTCCAGCCGATATGTACGTTTTACTTTGGTCATGTTCGCATGGTTTCCTTGCTTCACCCTCGGTTTCAATGGCGGTTCTAATGGCGTATGGCTTGCGTATGGCACCGTATGGCAACGTGTACGGCTATGCGGCCTCTGTCATATAGTCGCACATCATAGCCACGGTGTGGCCGTCTGGTAACGTTATCGTGTACCCAGAGCCGCCTAGCGTCCGCCGTATGTATCCGTAATCACCGCGCTCTGCGGCTTCCAGAATCAGGCACGCCGAACGATAGGAGCGAACGGAACGGTTGAACAGCGACGGCGCGATAAGCAACTGAATCTCGCCTATGCGTTCCATCTCGTCCACGATTTCCTGGTCAGTCTTTTCCCTGCCCATGCCCAGAGCGTCGCGCAGCCCACGGCTCCAGCGAATGGCCGAGCGGCCTTTGGTTGCATCGGCGTACTCATTCCAAAGCCTTTCAGCGTCCAGCGTCTCCACGTCTAGCAGCTGAAACGGGTTGATTGAGCCTGAGGCGCGCCCCGCTTTCACGTCCGCCAACGAAACCTCTTTACCGATGCCCTCAACGCCCTTAACCGTTTTCGTGACGTATGAGGCCACCTGTTCCTCTCCGCTCGTGACGGCTCTCACATCGAATGCCTCCCGGCTCACCGTCTCGCCTCCCGAACGCTCCACGGCATGGCTCCACATGGCGAACAGCTCACCTTGCAACACCCTTTCCTGCTCATGGGAAACAGGGCGGCTGAACAGCATTAGCACGTGGCGGTGAGGGTGCCAGCCGTTCACGCCATACGTTATTTCCGTTGACGTGATGTGCCCGATCATGCCCCGCTCGGCTTTCCAGCCTCGGAACGCTCGCGAACGGCTCATGTCGCTATATGCATCCGCCAGAACCTGCATTGAGTCGCTGAGGCCGTCTGCCCTGCTATGCCTGATGGTGAACGTCACCATAGCAATACCGCCTCCCATGGCGATATGACGGCGCGCTCCCTCGGTTATTTCATCCGCGCGCTCCCTGCGGATGATGGGGGCGCAAACCGGGCAAGCCCAGACGCTGCCGCAGTGCTGCACGCCTGAGAAATGGGCGTGGCTCCCGCCCTCGTCGTGGCGCACCTTCACCGCGACGCTGCCGAACGTCCGCGCCCTGCCGCACCATACCCGGCGGCTCGGCTTCGCGAACCCGTCTTTTCCGTCTGGGTCTAAATCGGCTGCCGCCCTGGCTTGTCGAATCTCACGACGCTGAGCGACGGCACGGCGGCGGTACCTCTCCCGCCGATGCTCTGCACGTTCGCTGACCTGCGGCGGCTCGTAAGTTCGTAATGGTATCAAGGAGCCGCGTTGCGGCTCTGCCGTTGCTGTCCTAATTGACTCTGACATGAAAAAACCTCCCGGTTTGGGAGGTCGCAAATCGTGGTTTTCAGCCTTTTCCTGTCCTATTTACTAACGCTAGCGTGTAGAATGCAGGTGTGGTGCTGAATACGGATTAGCAACCTCATTCGTTTCAGCGCTCGAAAGGGG
>NZ_JAAKEE010000079.1:0-6076 GCF_011038995.1 Adlercreutzia sp. ZJ242 | reverse complement strand
GATGCAGGCAGCTCATGGCCCGAGCTTGTTCGATACTTGACTTGGTGGCAGGCTTTTTGCGCCGTGAGGATTCACTCACTCGCTTCTAGGTTGTCGGATGAGGCCAAGGGACGGGAGATTGACGAGAGGCTTCTCGCGTTTGTCAGAAGCAGCTTGCCTATGTTGTTTGGTATGGGCCGAAACAATCCTGTTGTTCTCTTTCGTTTTATGGCGTTCTCCGTTTCGCCACGGTTTCATGACCTATTGATGAAACTGCGAGAAAGGCGCAGGTGTCGCTGAATTGGCCCCCTATATTCTAATAATTGCATTGACGCCGAGTCTACTCTATGGGGCGCAGCGATGTAAGATGCGGTTCTTCCAGGTGGCTGCAACGATTATCGCCCTGCTGATCCCCGTAATTCTATGCGGTATGAGAGATGCGTCCGTTGGGACAGACGTCGCAGTTTACGCATTCTGGATGTTTCAGTCTGCGTGCGTCAGCAGCTTTGGTGAGTTTCTCAAGAACTACGCGTCGGAGGCGAATCTGCTCTTCAACGTTCTCACATGGCTGAGTTGTCATCCGTTCGGGTCTTTTGCACTATACCTGGGAGCTATTGAAACGGCTGTCATCGTGCCATTTTACTTTGCAGCACGGCGCGTGTCCAAGGAAGGGCTATGGATAGCCTTCCTCGCGTATGCGCTATTCCTTCTGCCTGTTTCGCTGAACGCCATGAAGCAGATGGTGGCCGCTTCGTTTCTCTTTCTCGCTGCGACATACGCTTTTGACCGAGACCTGAAGAGGTTTATCCTCTGGTATATTGTGGCGATGCTGTTCCATCAGACGGCCGCCGTAGGGCTTCTCCTCTATCCTTTTATCGTGGCCTATCTCTCCTCTTACTCGGGGACGAGGCTGGCTGGAGGAAGGAAGCGTACGGCGATGGCCTTGTTGTTGATCGCTTTGTTCGCCGTTGGCGCTTGTGTTTTGTACTTTGGCTTGTCTTGGCTTGCGTCGATAAAGGGATCGTACTCTTATGCTCTAGACAATAGAGACGCTGGTCTTGATAATGCGATGCTTGTTTTGCTTGTTTTCGTGACGGCCGTTCTTCTGCTCACTTCCGATGCGGCGAGGGCTGAAGATGGATTGAAGGGCGCAGATATGACGCCTCTGCGAGTCATGCGGTGCTTTCTTTGCCTGGTTGCGATAGGCTGCTTAGCCATGCAGCTAGGGGTTATTGCTCAGAATCTGCTGCGATTCGGCTACTATGGCCTGATCTTTCTGCCCTCTGCGATTCAGCTAATGCTTTGCTGTAGGAAGATGCCATTAGGCAGGTTAGTAGTCGCCGCATTCCTATTGTACTTAGCTGCATACTTTGTCCATGTTTATGTTGGGGGCGGCGCTCATGGGGTTTATCCGTTTCTCTTGTCGGAGGGTTTGTTTTGACTAGATTTTCTGTGATCGTCCCTGTCTATAATGGAGAGGCTTATTTGAGCGAGTGTCTCGACTCTGTCGTGTCTCAGGCTTTTCAAGATTATGAGATCGTTGTGGTTGATGATGGATCGACGGACAACACTGCCTCAATATGCAGGCTCTATTCCTCGAGAGATGCGCGCATTCGCGTTGTGAGCCAAAGCAATCAAGGTCTGCTCATAGCCCGTCGCATAGGTTTGCTGGAGTCAAAAGGAGACTACGTCCTGTTTGTCGACTCGGATGATTGCATTCGAGTCGACACTTTGCAAGTGTGTTCCGATGCGATTGATGAGCACGGGTTTGATATCGTCGTGTTTGGAATGATTAGAGGGGTGTCTAGGTCTTGCATTGGCGGTATCGCTTTAGGCCAAATTAAAGCCAGCGCTTGTGGTATTGATCGGTTTCGATGTGGTGTTCTGCGCGGGAAGACAAATTCATTGTGCGGTAAGGCGATAAGGAGAAGCATAATCGACATTTCTGTATCTTATGAAGACTATAGGGGCATGATGCATGGGGAGGATCTGCTTCAGCTCCTTCCGATTGCGGATTGTGCCAAGAAGTGTGGCTATATAGCTGAAGGGCTGTATTTATATCGGGTAAACGATCAGAGCAGTACCGCATGCTATAAAGATTCTCAGCTAGACGATTTGGAGACGCTCTTCCCTCGACTGATCGAATATGGACAAAAGTGGGGTCATTTGATTGATGCCCAGGTTGGGATTTTTGTTCAATACGTGACGTTGGCAAAGATTCTCTACTTGTCAAAGAATAATCGAAAAAAAAGAGCCGACTCTTTAGGAAAAATGAGCGAAAGCCTAGTCAATCAGCGTTTTAATGGCAATACAGAGGCATTGTCTGCTTTGAGGATAGACAATAGGCTTCTCATTGGCGCTATTCTTCGTAAGCGCGATTCGCTTTGTTTTGTAATAGTAAGAGTTGTTAAGTGGGTAAAGCAGATAAGAAGACTGAGAAGATAGGAACCACTGACGAACGCTGGCCTTTTCGAAATTCTTGCACAGAGAAAGCAAAGAGATGGTGTAGTGATGCGAAGCAGCGACAAGGCGCCAGAGGTGAGCGTCATAGTTATCACCTACAATCATTCTGCCTACATTCGTGATGCCCTTGACGGCATTCTCGGGCAGCATGTCGACTTTCCCTTTGAGGTCATCGTCCATGATGACGCCTCGACAGACGGCACGGCGGACGTGGTTCGTCAGTATGCTGTCTCGCATCCTGCTGTCATCCCGTATCTCGAGGAGGTGAATAAGTTCGGCGAGATCCCCAGCGCCCTTCAGCGCTGCGTGTCTTTGGCTAGAGGGAAGTACATTGCGTTTACCGAGGGGGATGACTATTGGGTCGATCCGTCTAAGCTGCAGGTGCAGTATGACTACCTGGAGAAGAACCCTGATCACTCTGCGTGCGTTCACAACGCGTACATCCTCGACCTCACTAACGACCTGGTGTATCTCTCTGAGCCCTGGGGGAAGGACAGGGACAAGACGTACGGCGAGCTGGTTGAAGAGGGGGGAGGCCAGCTTAACCCTACGGCCTCTTTCTTCTTTCGGAAAGAGGCTCTCGATTTCGGATACATGGGCTGCGGGGCCCCCGTGGGGGATCACTTCTGGCTCATGAGTTTCGCGCGGCATGGGAAGGTTAGGTTCATGACCAAGCCCATGTCCGTCTACAGATACGGATCGGCGGGCTGCTGGACGTTCCAGCCGAGAGGCAAGGAGTGGTATATTTCGTATTTTGAGGGCTACAGGCGCGGCTTGCTCTACGAAGACGAAGCATCGTCTCATTTGGCAAGCGAGCATATAGGACGGGCGATTGAGCTCAGGGAGAGCCAGATGAAGAAGCGGCTGCTGTCTTGCGGGTGCAGCTTTTCGGAGGCGGGCCTTCCCGACGAGGTCATGAAGAGGTCCGAGGCGTTCGGCTGTTGCGTGAAAGCCAAGGTCAAGTCTTTGCTGCCGAACTCTGTCTTGAGGGGGCGGGCTCGCGTCAAGAAGCGTTTCGCCGCGAGGAGGCAAGGGCTCCTCGTGGGTGATCTGCGCAAAGGCGCTCCTTCCGAGATAAAGCCGCTGGGGATGCGCGGGGGAGAATAGCTTGTCCTCTGAATTGAAGCAGAGAACGCTCTCCTCTCTCCTATGGAAGCTCCTGGAGCGGGGCGGGAGCTCGCTGGTGCAGCTCGCCGTGCAAGTTATCATGGCGCGCCTGCTTGTTCCAGAGGACTTCGGGGCTCTGGCGATCATGCTCGTGTTCGTGAACGTGAGCAGCGTCATCGTGCAGTCGGGGCTCAACACGGCGCTCGTGCAGTCGCCTAAGGCCGACGAGGGCGACTTCTCCACGGTCTTCTGGATGTCACTGGCGGTGTCGGCCGTCCTCTACGCAGCCGTGTTCCTCGCCGCGCCCGCCGTGGCTGCCTTCTATCAGATGGAGCATCTCGCCTTGCCCCTGCGCGCCCTCGCGCTCGTCCTCGTCGTGAACGCGTACAACGCCGTGCAGGTGGCGTGGGTGCAGCGCGAGCTCGAGTTCCGCAAGGTGTTCACGGCAACTGTAGCCTCGGTGGTCGCGAGCGGGGCCGTGGGGATCGCCGCGGCGCTTCTGGGCGCGGGGCTCTGGGCCCTCGTCGCCCAGCAGCTCTCCTACCAGCTGGTGAGCTGCGTCGTTTTGGCGGCGCAGGTCCCCTGGAGGCCGCGCCTCGTGTTCCGCGCGTCGCGGGCGCGCGAGCTCTTCTCCTTCGGGTGGAAGCTCCTCGTCTCGGGGCTGCTCGACACAGGTTACCAGTCGCTTGCCGACCTCGTGATCGGCAAGCAGTTCTCGGCCTCCCAGCTCGGCTACGTCTCGCAGGGCAAGCGCTACCCGCAGGCGCTCGGGTCCATGCTCGACGGCGCGATACAGCCCGTGATGCTCTCGGCGGTCTCCCGCGTGCAGGGCGACCTGCCCTACGCGAGGCGCCTCGTGCGCCGCGCGCTCAAGACCTCGTGCTACCTCGTCATGCCTTGCATGACGCTGTTCGCCCTCGTGGCGGAGCCCCTCGTGCGCATGCTGCTCGGCGAGCAGTGGCTGCCCTGCGTGTTCTTCATGCAGGTCTACTGCCTCACCTACGCCCTGCTGCCCATCCACACGACCAACCTGCAGGCCCTGAACGCCATGGGCCGAAGCGACCTGTTCCTGAAGCTCGAGCTCGTGAAGAAGGCCTACGGCGTCGCGTTCCTGCTGGTGACCGCGTTCGTGTTCCGGGACGTGTACCTCATGGTGGCAAGCTACCTCGTTTCGGGGGTCATATCCACGTTCGTGAACGCCTGGCCGAGCAAGCGGGTGGTCGGCTACCCCTACGCCGAGCAGCTGCGCGACATAGCGCCGGGGGTGGTCCTGTCGGCCGCCTCTGCCGCCGTCGCGTGGCCGGTGGGCCTGCTCGCCCTGCCCGACCCGGCGACGGTCGCCCTGCAGGCAGCTGTGATGTGCGCGGCGTACCTGGGGCTCTCGAAGGCTCTTCACGTGGAGGCCCTCGAGTACCTGCTGGCCACGGGACGGGAGATCGCCGCTGGGAGACACGGCCGCGCGGAGGGGTAGGCCGCGGCAACCGGCTGAGCTTCTACTTGATTTGAGTAAAAGAACGTTGACAACCGAAGAGAGGGAGAGAGTGGGCAAGGAGAACCGCATACTGGTGACGCGCTCGTCCATGCCGCCGCTGGAGGAGTACGTCGAGGAGATAGCGCCTTTGTGGGAGTCGCACTGGCTCACCAACATGGGCGAGGAGCACAAAAGGCTCGAGGCGGCGCTCAAGGCGCGCCTCAAGGTGGGGAACATCGCCCTGTTCACCAACGGGCACTCGGCGCTCGAGTGCGCCATCGAGGCGCTGGGGCTGGGCTCAGACGGCAGGCGCAAGGTGATAACCACGCCGTTCACGTTCGCGAGCACGGCCCACGCCATCACCCGCAAGGGGCTCACACCCGTGCTCGCCGACGTGAGGCCCGGCGACTACACGCTGGACCCCGAGCGCGTCGAGGAGCTCGTCGACGACGACGTGTGCGCGATCGTGCCCGTCCACGTCTACGGGAGCCTCTGCGACGTCGACGCGATCCAGGCCATAGCCGACCGGCACGGCCTCAAGGTCATATACGACGCGGCGCACGCCTTCGGGGTGGAGCGGCGCATGGCGGACGGCACGTGGCGGGGCGCCGCCTCCTTCGGCGACGCCTCCATGCTCAGCTTCCACGCCACCAAGGTGTTCAACACCGTGGAGGGAGGGGCGGTGTGCTTTCCCGACCCCGCGCTCAAGCCCGTGCTCGACCAGTGGAAGAACTTCGGCATCACCGGCCCGGAGAGCGTGGAGTACGCGGGCGGCAACGCCAAGATGAACGAGCTCTGCGCCGCGATGGGGCTGTGCAACCTGCGCCACGTGGACGAGGAGATCGCCAAGCGCAGGGCCGTGGCCGAGCGCTACTGGGAGCTGCTGGGCGGCGTGCCCGGGGTCAAGGCCTGCGTGCCGCCGGAGGGAGTCAGGCACAACTACGCCTACATGCCCGTCGTCTTCGACCCGACCGTCTTCGGCGCGACCCGAGACGACGTGTTCGACGCGCTCGCGAAGGAGGAGATAGGCGCCCGCAAGTACTTCCACCCGCTCGT